>JAKIYP010000049.1 GCA_022708505.1 Bacteroidota bacterium | reverse complement strand
GCGCCATCGCCCACGGTGATGTTACCCAGGATGGTTGAGTTGGAATAGATAATGACATTATCTCCAATCTTGGGGTGACGATCGATGCCCTTGATGGGATTGCCTTGTTCATCCAACGGGAAACTTCTGGCGCCGAGGGTTACTCCCTGATACATTTTCACGTTTTTCCCGATTCTGGAAGTCTCGCCAATTACCACGCCGGTACCATGGTCAATGGTGAAATACTCACCAATGGTAGCCCCGGGATGAATGTCGATACCCGTTTCCGAATGCGCCATCTCGCTGATGATGCGGGGGATGAGCGGCACCTCTAAATGCAACAGGGCATTGGCAATGCGGTAACTGCTGATGGCCCGGATGCCGGGATAACAGAAAATCACTTCGCCAAAGCTTTTGGCGGCCGGATCGCCGTTGTAGGCTGCAATAATGTCTGTATAGAGTCTTTCACGGATTTCAGGTAATTGAGAGATGAATGCAATCGTTTTTTCTTCGGCGATGCGTTCGATTTCAGCACAAATCTGTTCTTCCGATCTGGATTCAAAGCATAAACCTGCCTTGATTTGCATCTGTAATAACAATTGTAACTTGTCGATGTTGACACCGATGTGGTACAGCATTGTTTTGGAATTAACCCCGGCATCTCCGAAATAGCCCGGGAAAAGAACCGAACGGATTAACATGACAATCTCTTTCAGCACTTCTACCGAAGGCATGGGATTGTTGTGAGTCTGTTTGTGACAAACCTCTTGTATGTTGCCGGTATCAGCCAGTTTCTTGATGGCTTCGAGTGTTTTTTTTGAGTTCATAATGTCATCAGGTTATTTGCCTGTTATTGTCTTGTTTATGAAATTATCTATTTTGTCAATTGCCTGCCGGATACGGTCTTCACCGGTTCCGTTGATAAGTACAAATGGTTTTCCCAGTTTCTCTATTTCTGTTTTATACCAATCGAAAAAGAATCCGCGATCATGACCGTGTTCTCGCACCGGGTCCGGTTCCCAGGGCAGATCGGGTTCGCACAGCAAATATAAATCAAAGAAACCGGTTTTCAATCTGTCTTCCACAAAAGATGGAACCTGCTGGTAGCAGTATGCAAACCAGACTTTCGTAATAATCAGATCTGTATCAAAAAACACAAAAGGAGCCGGATTGTTTCCCTCGAAGGAGATTTCCTGCTCAATTTGCTGTTGGGCGATGTGACAAATGTCCTCAAAATGATAAGGTCGCGTTAGTTGCTCGATGTAAGTCCGGGCATATTCCGGTACCCAGGGAGAACCGTAATGTAGGGCTAATTTTGCTGACAAAACAGACTTTCCCGTTGATTCCGGTCCGACTACCGCTATTTTATACATTTTTATTACTTTTGTCACAAATCAAATACAATGCGCAAATTTACGATAATTATTCTGCTTTTGAGCAATTTTTTTGTTTTCAGCCCTGTCGTGCCGGCACAAAATGCTGATATCGATTTGCTGAAAAGGGTACATCATGCTGCGCCTGGTTTGAAGCCGGTATCCGTTTTCCTGTCTGAAACAGCTGTGCCGTTGAATCTGGTTGTACCTGTTGCTATCGGAAGTTACGGGTTGATTAATCAGGATAAAGATTTGATTAAAGACGCGATTTTCGTTGCCATGGCTTCGGGGATAAACCTGGGTATGACAGAAATACTGAAACGAAGTATTCAACGGGAACGACCCGGATATACCTATCCGAATGATATCACCATGTATAAACTCAAAACCGATTACGCGATGCCCTCCGGTCATACTTCCGGCTGTTTTGCCACCGCCACCGCCCTGAGTCTGAAATATCCCGAATGGTATGTGGTGGTTCCGGCTTATGTTTGGGCGACATCCGTCGGTCTTTCGCGCATGCATCTTGGTATGCATTATCCTACGGATGTATTGGCCGGTGCAGCGCTGGGTGCCGGAAGTGCTTTTCTGAGCTACAAACTCAATGAATGGATATGGAATAATTACGACATCAAAGGTTTTAAAATTATTCGGAAAGAATAGATTATTATTTTGCCCTTACAGGGCAGGCATTAACGTAATTTAACCCGCCAAATAAAAATAATGTTGTAAAACATACATTTACCAATTTAAATTTCAGGTAGATTTCATACATTGCCGCTCCTAAAAACAGACTTAAATATTAATCTTCTTAATTTTAGTATGTATGAAAGTATATCAATCAAATGCTATTAAGAACATCTCAATCCTGGGAAGTTCCGGCACTGGGAAAACCACTCTTGTAGAAGCGATGCTTTACGAGAGTGGTGTTATAAAACGCAGGGGTTCTGTAGACGCACAGAACACAGTTTCCGATTATTTTCCTGTTGAAAAGGACTACGGTTATTCCGTTTTTTCTACGATTGCTCAAACGGAATGGCTTGAAAAAAAATTAAACTTCATTGATTGTCCGGGTTCGGATGACTTTATCGGTGGAGTAGTTACCTCCCTCAACGTGACCGACACCGCGCTGATATTGCTCAATGCTCAGTACGGAGTTGAAGTCGGCACCAACAACCACTTCCGTTATACGGATAAATTTCACAAACCGGTTATTTTTGTTGTAAATCAGTTGGATCAGGAGAAAGCTGATTTCGACCGTACCCTGGAACAATTGAAGGAAAACTACGGCAATAAAGTAGTTCCAATTCAATATCCGGTGAATGTAGGACCACAGTTCAACGCCCTTGTTGATGTCCTGAAGATGAAATTATACAAATGGAAACCCGAAGGGGGTGTTCCTGAAATTTTAGATATTCCTGCCGAAGAAATGGACAAAGCGCAGGAATTACACAATGCCCTGGTAGAAGCTGCCGCTGAACATGATGAAGCGTTGATGGAAAAATTCTTCGATCAGGGGTCATTGGATGAAGAAGAAATGCGTGTAGGTATCCGTGCCGGATTATTGCATCGCGACATGTTCCCGGTATTCTGCGTATGTGCCCAGAAAGATATGGCCATTCGCCGTTTGATGGAATTCCTCGGGAACGTGGTGCCCAATGTAAATGTAACTGTGAAACCGCAGACTAAAAGTGGTGAAGAGGTTACTGCTGATCCGGCTGCACCGACCAGTATATATATCTTTAAAACAAGCGTAGAACCACATATCGGTGAAGTTTCCTATTTCAAGGTAATGAGTGGTACACTGAAAGCTGGTGATGATTTGTTGAATATAAGCCGTGGTTCTAAAGAACGGTTGAGTCAGCTGTTCGCAGTTGCCGGACAGATTCGTACGAATGTCGATATGCTGGTTGCCGGCGATATCGGCGCTACGGTGAAGCTGAAGGATACCCGTACCGGCAATACCCTGAATGCCAAAGGTTGCGAATACGAATTTAAAGACATTGATTTTCCTGCTCCCAAGTATCGCCGTGCCATCAGGGCAGTATCTGAATCGGACGAAGAGAAACTGAGTGAAATCCTGACCCGTATGCGTGAAGAAGATCCGACCTGGATTGTAGAGCAATCGAAAGAGCTCAAGCAAACCATCGTGCACGGACAGGGAGAATTCCACCTGCGTACGTTGAAATGGCGAATCGAGAATAATGATAAATTGGCTATTGAGTTCAAAGAACCCAAAATACCGTACAGGGAGACCATTACCAAAATGGCCCGCGCCGATTATCGCCACAAGAAGCAATCGGGAGGCGCAGGTCAGTTCGGTGAAGTGCACATGATTATTGAACCGTATTTTGAAGGTGTAGCGCCACAGGAAGTCTATCGCTTTGGTGGACAGGAATACAAAATTTCGGTTCGCGACACCCAGGAAATTAAATTAGAGTGGGGTGGAAAAGTGGTCATTATCAATTCTATCGTGGGTGGCGCTATTGATACACGCTTCCTGCCGGCCATCCAAAAAGGAATTATGGACCGCATGGAGCAGGGACCGCTGACCGGTTCGTATGCCCGCGATGTACGTGTAATCGTGTACGATGGTAAGATGCACCCGGTGGATTCAAATGAAATTTCGTTCCGCCTGGCAGGTAGAAATGCTTTTGCCCAGGCCTTTAAAGAAGCGGGTCCGAAATTGTTGGAGCCGATATATGATGTGGTGGTTCATGTGCCTTCCGACAGGTTGGGCGATGTGATGAGCGACATGCAAGGTCGTCGTGGTGTAATCATGGGTATGGAAAGTGAGAAAGGATTTGAAAAACTTTCGGCCAAAGTACCTTTGAAAGAATTGAGTAGTTATTCTACTTCTTTGAGTTCATTATCCGGTGGTCGTGCTTCGTTCAGCATGAAATTTGCCAGCTATGAACTCGTTCCGATGGATATTCAGGATAAGTTGCTGAAAGAATACGAAGCATCGAAGAAAGAAGAAGAATAGACTTGTTATTTTGTGGTTCAGAATCAAAAGAAAGCAGGTTGCCGTTGATGGTAACCTGTTTTCTTTTGATAATTATACTTTATTTGTGTTAGACCTGTCAGGTTTTAAAAACCTGACAGGTCTTGTATTTGCGGTTTTTTATAATTTCCGCGCAATCAATATAAATTGCTCATAAGCTGATATTTTTCCTTCAATTCTTTCTCTTTCAAGGGTGTCGTAGATGTAGGCATTCTTCACCTCGAATCCGGCAGCTTTAAATTTTCCGGATAATGCTTTCAGATTGAAACCTTTGTGTGGAATTGGTTCGAAACGGTGAAAAGAACCATCTTCTTCAATCAAATCTCCGATAACAACATAAGCATTCTTTTTTGTGACAGATGCCAGATGTGACAGGGCTTTGTCCAAATCAGGTATGTGATGAAAAGCCATGCAGGAAAACACGAGGTCGATGTCCTGTTGCCGGTATTCGAAGATTTCGCCCTGCACTAATTCAACCGGTTCATCTCCCTTTAACTTTGATTTCAGCACTTCGAGCATGGCCGGTGAAGTATCCTCGAAAACCACAGACTTAAGCGACGGAAGCAGTTTAAGCCCGACAAGTCCGGTGCCTGCGCCAATCTCCATCGCTTTCCAGTCAGGTTTGAGTTCCAGATTAAGTAGCAGTTCTTCAACAAACTTATCCGTCATTTTTATTTTTGAAGGCTGATCCCAGTCGGCCGCCCGGTGTGCAAAGTGGTCTGTCATAATATTATTTTATTTTCGAAGCAAAGATAATTATACATCTCTTAAAACGCAAAATAGCGAATAAGTAATAGCGATAATCCATTTAAACTTTTATTGTTTTCTAAGCCGCGCAGCGGCGAGATGATTCATAACCGTATGCAAGGCGTCAGCCGCAGCTTACGGCATTAGATACAATCCTGAATCTAAAGCCCTGTAAGGGCGAGATGATAATGTGCTTACAATTAATAATCGAGCCCCTGCGGGGCTACATAGCTTTTCTATATCCTTTATTCCGTAGGTTACGCTTCGCTAAACCTACGGTTATGAATCATCTCGCCGCTGCGCGGCTTAGCAGAAAAATGCAACTTTGAACAAAAATTAACTCCTTATCACTTTCCGCTTTCCGCTCTCCGCTCTCCGCTATTAGTTATTCGCTATTAGTTATTCGCTATTCACTGCTTTGTGACAAATGTGATATATGTTTTTCTGCGGAAATTCATTACATTTGCGTTTAAATTTTCAAACTCCTGTTTTATGAATCGTTTTTTAATCATTTCTATTATGGCTGCAACCCTTCTTGCATCATCGTGTGACTCTTCCAAAAAATCAGATATCATCGGTAAACAGCAACCAAAGATTGAAAATGGCATCCTGACTCCTGAGGTTTTGTGGGCTTTTGGTCGTATCGGAGGTGTGAATCTTTCTCCCGATAAATCAAAATTGCTTTATACTGTTACTTATTATAATGTTGAGGAAAATAAAGGCAATACCGAGATATTTGTCATGCATGTTGATGGGTCGGACAAAAAACAACTGACGCAAACCACTTCCCGCGAAACTGCTGCCAAATGGATGAACGATGGCAAGCACATCGCTTATCTTTCCAATGAGAGTGGCAGTTCGCAGCTATGGATCATGCGTGAAGATGGCAAAAAGCGCAGGCAGATTACCGATAGGGAAGGAGGGATCAGTGATTTCATGTTTGCTCCCGATGAAAAGAACATTCTTTTTGTTGCTGATGTGAAAACGAAAACTACTGTGGTCGATATGCATCCTGATTTGCCTCAGGCGACGGGTATCATTGCCAATGATTTGATGTACAAGCATTGGGATGAATGGGTAAGCTCAGCTCCTCATCCTTTTGTGGCTGATTTCGACGGAGAGAAAATCTCCGGTGAGAAAGATTTGCTCGAAGGAGAACCTTATGAGAGTCCGGTTAAACCCATGGGCGGTATCGAACAATTAGCCTGGAGTCCCGATGGGAAAACAATTGCTTATACTTCCCGTAAGAAAACAGGTAAGTCGTACTCGGTTTCAACCAATTCCGATATTTATTTTTATGATGTTGACAAAGGAACAACCATCAATGTAACTGAAGGGATGTTGGGTTATGATATGAACCCGGTGTTTTCTCCCGATGGAAAGTGGCTGGCCTGGGAAAGTCAGGAGCGCGATGGTTACGAAGCAGATAAACACCGCTTGTTCCTGATGAATATCGCCACCGGCGAAAAGAAAGATTTGTCGGTGAGCTTAGATCAAAACGTGGAGTCGCTGGCCTGGTCAGAGAACAGTAAGTCGATTTATTTCGTAAGCGTATGGCATGCTGTCTCTCAAATTTACCGTGCCGATGTCGAGAGCGGAGAAATCAAACAACTGACATCGGGAATGCACGATTATAAATCCGTATATCCTGCTAATGATGTGCTGATAGGAATCAAATGCTCCATGAGTAAACCGCATGAAATTTATGCAATCAACAAAGAATCAGGTTCAGAACAGGAACTTTCATTCGAAAATAAAGAAATACTGGATAAGTTGGAGATGGGCAGGGTAGAGCAACGCTGGGTAACTACAACCGATAACAAACAAATGCATGTATGGGTGGTTTATCCTCCTCAATTTGATCCGGCGAAGAAATATCCGGCTATATTGTATTGTCAGGGCGGACCGCAATCGCCGGTGAGTCAGTTTTGGTCGTACCGCTGGAATTTGCAGATCATGGCAGCAAACGGGTATATCATCGTGGCTCCGAACCGGCGAGGGTTGCCGGGTTTTGGTCAGGAATGGCTGGAACAGATCAGTGGCGATTATGGCGGACAAAACATGCAGGATTATCTTTCAGCCATAGACTCTGTGGCAAAAGAACCCTATGTGGATGAAGCCCGCTTAGGTTGTGTGGGAGCCAGTTACGGTGGTTTTTCCGTCTTCTGGTTGGCCGGCCATCATGAAAAGCGTTTCAAAGCATTCATCGCCCATGCGGGTATATTCAATATGGAACAGCAATACCTTGAAACCGAAGAGATGTGGTTTGCCAACTGGGACATGGGCGGTCCGTACTGGGACAAAGAAAATGCGGTGGCGCAACGTACTTATGCCAATTCTCCGCATTTGTTTGTCGATAAATGGGATACCCCGATTTTAGTTACACACGGAGAAAAAGATTACCGCATCCTGGCATCGCAGGGCATGGCGGCTTTCAATGCTGCGGTATTGAGAGGTGTGCCGGCACAGTTACTTGTATATCCTGATGAAAACCACTGGATCATGAAGCCGCAAAATGGTATTTTGTGGCAAAGAACCTTTGCCGCCTGGCTCGATAAGTGGCTGAAATAATCCGCTTAATACTCTTTTTTCTAATCAATTGCAACATTTCACACCGTTTAATCATCTTTAGGGTAAATGTCTGATAACCGCTTCGAAGAGGAACTACAGATCATAGCAGCAGCGAAGAAGGGAGACGCGAGGGCTCAGCGTAAAATTTACGAGACCTATGCGCCATCTATGATGAGTGTCTGCTGGCGATATGCAGGTGACTCGGAGACGGCTAAAGACTTGTTGCAGGATGGTTTTGTGAAGTTGTTTACCAAACTCGACATGTATGCAGGAACGGGTGCTTTTGCCGGATGGGTGCGGAGGGTGTTTGTAACTACCTGTTTAGAATATCTCCGACAGAAGACCGCGTTGAGACTGAGTAATCCGATTGACGACTCGGAATACAACCTGCCTGAAAGTGATGTCAGCGTGATTGATAAAATATCGGCTGACGAATTGATGGCGCTGATCGCGGAGTTACCGGATGTTTCCCGCATGGTTTTTAACATGTTTGCACTGGAAGGCTATACACATGCTGAAATTGCAGAAATACTGGATATTACGGAGGTTAATTCAAGAACCTTGTTTCTGAGGGCCAGAAAATCACTGCAATATGCAATACAATTATTGAGTCAAAATGGAAGAAGTAAAACATAATCAGGATCCCGACTTATTCTCTGAAAAAATCAGACAGAAGCTGGAAAATCATACGATGCCGGTGGATGCTGATGTTTGGAAGGGAATTGAGAAACGTATGGCTGCACCGAAACGTATTGTTCCGGCGTGGTTGTATGTGCCTGTGGCGGTAGCGGCCGGACTGGCGTTGCTGTTCTCAGTGGGCAATTTTATTTACCTGCGGGAAAATTTGATTCCGGTATCGGAGGAAATCGCGCAACACAGGAAAGAAACACAGCAGTTTGTCGTAACTCCGGAGCAAGCGGTTCAGAAAACAGCTGTTGATGAGCAACCTGACGTAGTGACTCCGAAACAAAGTACGGCGCATGTTCAGCAATCAGTTACTAAAAGTGCGCCGGTGTCAGAACCGGTTCAAATCGCTGTTGCCGATAAACAACAACCAGTTTCAACAGAAGAAGTGCCGGAAAATAGCACGGTTGCTTCAGTAACTCCACAAGAAGCAATTGTTGAGAGAAAAGCAGAAGTAACGGAAGTTGTACCAGACCCGGCAGTCGGTACTGAAACAGGGCAAAGGAAGCCTGTCAGAACCCTTACCCTGCCTGAAGAAAAGCATGCCGACTGGACAACATCAGCAATGAAGAAGAAAAAGAAATCAGTTTCACTGGCACTGGAACTCGGTTCTGGCGTTGCCAGCTCATCCGTGTCAGTACCGGGCAGATCCCGAGCCTATCGTTCCGAAAGTCTGGTGAGTTTGCCTACCGGTGCAGCTAATGTGCTTACCCCTAATCATTTCAGGAATAAAGACTATTTGCCTCCGTTTACGGCCGGCTTGAGTGCACAGATACCGCTGAGTGAGGATGTCGCGGTTAAATCGGGGATGATGTATACAAATCTGATGACCCGTTTGTCGGGCAGCAACGCGGGGGATTACCGGGCCGAAGTGAACCTGCATTATTTAGGCATTCCGACAGATTTGGTTTGGTCGTTTTTCAAACAGAGTAAGTGGGAATTGTATGTGTCCGGTGGCGGAATGTTAGAAAAAGGTATCCGGACTGAATTTAAACAATATCAGAATTGGGATGATGTGGAGATGAATACCTCGGCTAATACCGATGTGGATGGGGTTCAGTGGTCGTTGAACGGAACATTGGGCATCGGGTATATGTTACAAAAAAATATCGCGTTGTTTTTCGACCCGAAAGTATCGTATTATTTTGAGAATGATCAACCTTATAGTATCCGGAAAGAGTTACCTGTGCTGGTTAGTTTGAATACAGGTTTAAGGATGTCATTTTAATCATGGGAGAACCCGGGAGAATTAAATATAAACAGATGAAAAGGCTGCATTTTTATGTCATGATGTTGTTGGCTGTGCTGACTTCCTGCGAGGAACGGCTTTCCCAGACAGTTACTTTCTGGGTGAATGAGCCGGTTTTTATGGATGTTGCTGAATTCAGAAATTCTGTGAAAGTCAGTCAGGTTGGCCACGAAATTACCGGTTATGGCAAAATCAGTTTCTACAATGGTTATCTGTATATGTCGGAGCCGGGAAAAGGGATTCACATCATCAATAACCAGGACCCCTCAAAACCTGTGATAGTTGGCTATATCGAACTGATGGGAAATGCCGATTTATCAATACGGGATCATGTGCTCTATGCCGATTCCTATATTGATTTGGTTTGGTTCGATGTAAGCAATCCGGCCAAACCTGTGTTTAGTGGTCGCTTGGAAAATGTTTTTCCGGAGGCTGTTCCCTTGGTGGATAATGAGTTCGGCATCGATTACGAAATGACTTATACCTACAGAGATAAGGATAAAGTTGTGGTTGGCTGGAATAAAGTACAAAGGACAGAAGATGTGGGTGATTCTGATAAGGGATGGTTCTGGAGGTGGTTGAAGGGAGACGTGTATGCAACACCTGAAACAAATATTGATGTAAACACGGGAGGAAACAGCATCAATGGTTCGATGTCGAGATTTGCATTGTATCTGGATAATTTATATGTGGTTATCAACAACCAAATGCAGGTTTTTAAATTATCAGGATTGTTGCCGGAGCGGGTGGTCGAGAATTTGCCTGTCGGATTCAATGTGGAGACCATTTTCAGTTACGGCAATCATTTATTTTTAGGCACCCCAACGGGTATGCTAATCTATTCGGTGGAAGATCCGGTTTCACCGGTTTGGAAATCAACGATTACGCATGCCTATGGTTGTGACCCGGTGGTGGTGGCCGACGATATTGCCTATGTTACAGTTCGTTCGGGGAATTTGTGTGGACAAAATACGAATGAACTCATAGTGATAGATGTGAGTGATAAAGTAGAGCCGAAAATGATAAAATCGTATAATATGACCAGTCCCAAAGGACTCGGGATCGACAAAAAGACCTTGTTTGTCTGTGATAATGGCTTGAAAGTATATGATGTGACCGATGTAACGAAAATTGACGAGCATCTGATAAAACATTTCAGCAATGGATTTGATGGTTACGATGTAATCCCGTATAATAATGTGCTGATGATGATAGCAGATGATGGGATTCATCAGTATAATTATTCGGATTTGACAGATATCAAAGAAATTGAAGGTAGTTATATTCGTGTAAATCAGTAGTCATTCTCTCAGTTTTTTTTTGTACTTTTGCGCCCAAATACTCAATCAAAAAATATGAAGCGCATTCAGATCATCAATGGCCCGAACCTCAACCTGTTGGGCAAAAGAGAGCCTTCTGTTTATGGCAATCAGACTTTCGAATCCTATTTGGAAGAGTTGAAAGTAAAATTCCCGGAACTAACTTTAACATATTTTCAGTCGAATGTAGAAGGTGAGTTGGTAAATAAACTCCAGGAAGTTGGGTTTGATGTGGATGGCATCATCCTCAACGCGGGCGCCTATACACATACCTCTATTGCCATTGCCGATGCCATCCGTTCGATTACCAGTCCGGTTATCGAAGTGCATATTTCCAATGTGTATCAACGGGAGTCTTTCCGGCATCATTCCTATCTCTCGGGAGTATGTAAGGGGTGTATAGTTGGTTTCGGACTCGATTCCTACCGTTTGGCTATTGAATCATTTATATAATTTTATTTTTTTATGTCGAAAGCAACAAAAATTGTAGCCACCATCAGCGACAAGCGCTGTGATGTGGATTTTATACGTGAACTGTATATCGAGGGAATGAATGTCGTGCGCATGAATTCGGCACACCTTAATCGCGAGGGTTTCCTGAAAATCATCCACAATGTACGTGCCGTGAGCAATCACATCGCTATTTTGATGGATACCAAAGGACCGGAAGTCCGCACAACCATCGCCGAAAACGACAACATCGAAATTACAGCCGGTGATATCATCAAAGTAAAAGGCGACCCCGATAAGGTATCCGGAAAAGGAGAGATTTATGTCAACTATCCACATTTTGTGCGGGATCTGAAGGTGGGAGATGATATCCTCATCGATGACGGAGAAATAGATTTAAAAGTAGAAGCGAAGGCAGATGGCTTTTTGCAGTGTAAAGCGATGAACGATGGTTCGCTGGGAAGCCGGAAAAGTGTCAATGTTCCGGGAGTTCGCATCAATTTACCATCGTTGACAGCCCGGGATAAAGAAAATATCTTATTTGCCATCGAGTTGGATATTGATTTTATTGCCCATTCATTTGTACGCAACAAGCAGGATTTGATGGATATCCAGCAAATCCTGGATGAACATAAGAGCCCGATTAAGATTATTTCGAAAATCGAAAACCAGGAGGGTGTAGATAATATTGATGAAATTCTGGAGCATACCTATGGGGTGATGATAGCCCGGGGAGATCTGGGTATTGAAGTTGCACAGGAAAAGATCCCGGGAATCCAGCGCAAACTGATTCGTAAATGTGTGCAGGCCCGTAAACCGGTAATCGTTGCCACACAGATGCTTCATTCAATGATCAAGAATCCAAGGCCAACGCGTGCCGAAGTAACTGATATCGCCAATGCTATTTATTACCGGACTGATGCTCTGATGCTTAGTGGTGAGACCGCTTACGGAAAATATCCGGTAGAAGCAGTCCGGACAATGGCTACGATTGCCAAGGAAGCAGAGAAAACGAAAATGGCTGAAAATGATATTCCAATCAAAATTAGTACACACGACCTGACTTCCTTCCTGAGTAATGCAGCCGTCGAAACAAGTACCAAGCTGGGAACCAAAGCCATCATCACGGACACATACAGTGGTCGTACCGCCCGTTTCTTAGCTGCTTACCGCGGTACGGTTCCGGTGTTGGCAATCTGTTACCACGATCGCTCTACCCGCGAACTGGCTTTGTCTTATGGTGTCGTGCCTATTTATCAGGAAGGTAAAGGAAATACACAACAGTATTTCATTGAAGCTTTACAGCATCTGTTAGAATGGGGCTGGATTGAAAGCGATAGTTTGGTATGTTACCTCAGCGGTAGTTTCGGAGAAGGCTTCGGTACTACTTTCTTAGAAGTCAATAATGTAAATAAGATCCTGGAATCGAGGGATAAGTATTTGCTGCCGAACTTTGAATAGTCGCCAGACGCCAGACACCAGTCTCCGGTCGCCAGTCTTCTGTCTTCTGTCTGGTGTCTGGAGTCTGGTGTCTGGAGTCCGATTATATATTCTTAACGGATTTTAGCCTTTAAGGTTTAAACTTTTCGCGTGCGGATTTGTCTATAATGATTAGGATCGATTATTGACATTACAGATCCTTCGCTACGCTCAGGATGACAAGTTATAGGATGGATTAATGATGCAGGAGGTAGGTTGGCGGTTAACCGCCAACCTACCTCCTGCTAAAAGATAAAACACTGACTGTCATTTCGAACGAAGTGAGAAATCTAATAATAATAACAAATTTTTCAAGTTATCATGAACAGAATATTATTTCCCATTTTACTCGTTTTCTTTGTAGTTCCGGCATTTGCGTTGCAAACGATACGCGGCCGTATTGTGGATGGCAAAACAAGTCAACCACTTGACTTTGTAAATGTTGCTTTACTGAGGGATGCAGATGCTACACCAACAACCGGAGTTGTTTCCGACGAAAAAGGTCATTTTGAACTACCACGTGTACCGAACGGGAAATATACCTTGCGCATCAGTTTTGTGGGTTATAATACCATCGAACTACCTTTGAAAGTGAGTGATAAAGAGCTGGATATGGGCATGATTAAGTTGGAAGAAGACAGTAAACGACTTTCAGAAGTAGAGGTAGTGGGTCAGGGAACCCAGATGCGGTTTGAGATTGATAAGAAGGTATTCTCAGTAGATCAGAATATCGCCTCAGCCGGGGGGTCGGCAACAGAAGTATTGCAAAATATTCCTTCTGTGGATGTCGATAACGAAGGGAATGTTTCCTTACGTAACAACTCCAGCGTTGAAGTCTGGATCAATGGAAAACCTTCGGGTTTGACAGCAGAGAACCGTGCTCAGATCCTACAGCAGATGCCTGCCGAAAGTATTGAATCCATCGAAATCATGACTAATCCATCGGCTAAGTTCAATCCTGAAGGAACTTCCGGGATCATCAATTTAGTGATGAAGAAGAACCGTAAAGGAGGATATTACGGTAGTGCTTCATTGGGAACGACTTGGTCACAGGGCGCTGTTCCCGGGATCAATGCCGGTATAAATTACAATTACAATAGTGGCCGATTCGATGCCTATATCAACATGGGTTACCGGGCAATGAATTTTGCCGGCGGAGGGTGGTCGGAACGTTATTCTTTAGATGCGAATAATGATACTACTGCATTATTGAAGCAGGATAATGAGCGTTTATTCGGGTTCAGGGGCTTATTCACGCGTGCCGGTATTGATTACAGGTTAAGTGACAATCACTCGATTGGTTTGTCGGGATTTGGCATGTTTGGTACAAGTGGTGGCTGGTCTGATATTAATTATAACTTAACAGATTATCAGCAAATTGTAAACAGTAGAAGTTACAATCGATTCAACGAGAATGAAGGTGCCAGACCAGGGATGCATGTCACCCTGGATTACAAATGGGAAATAGATAAAAAAGGTTCAAATATAATGTCGAGCATTGCTTACTCGACTCATCAACGTAGCAGTGAAGAGACTTACTTACAGCGTGATTTTAATTTAACTGATACCGTGATAACTTCCCATATCAATCAACAATTTTCAGGAGCAAATAAGGAATGGGAATTTAAACTGGATTACACACAGAAATTTACAGAAAATGATCGGCTTGAAGCAGGATGGTATACCTCGCTGGAAGATCGTTTCGGTCCCAATTCGGCGACAGACTTATTAATAAGCGAGCAAATTAAAGCTTACTACAATGAATTTGAACACCAGGAGCAGGTACATGCAGCCTATATTACTTATGGAAACCGATTCAACAACCTGAGTTTGCAGGGAGGATTGCGGGGAGAGTACTACTGGCGTCATCCCTTTAACACCACCATGGACAATAATGGGGTGAAAAGTCGTGTGGATTATGGTGATAAGGGAGAACTTCAGTTGTTCCCAAGTTTCTTTGCATCCTATTCACTTCCCAAAAACAATGAAATCCAGTTTAATGCCAGTCGCCGGGTAAGTCGCCCACGGGGCAGTCAGCTCAATCCTTTCCGGGATTATTCCGATTCGACCAATATTTCATATGGAAACCTGGAATTGTCTCCTGAGTATTCAGCAGCAATGGAATTTAATTATCTGAAAACCTGGGATAATCATTCTTTGTCTTCTACGCTATATCATCGTTTTACAGATGATGTAATTCAACGGGTGAGTTTTATGAACAACGACGATGTACTGGAAAGTACGTATATGAATGTGACCAAATCGGCCAATACCGGATTTGAGTTGGTCGTAAAGAACAACCTGTTCAAAATTCTGAACCTCACTTCTTCCGTTAATTTATATCACAGCAGGTTATATGCGTCAACTTATACCAGTCCCTATGATCAGGCAGTTGTGAAAACTATACCCGAACAGGAGAACTTCAGTTGGAGTGGTAGAGTTATCGGTAATATTGTTTTAGGGAAAAACACTTATGGACAAATTACCGGACAGTATTCCGCCCCCAGATTGATTGCCCAGGGAAAAGAAACAGCCAGTTACTCGGTTGATTTAGGTTTACGTCAATCTTTGTTCGATCGGAAGCTGAGTCTCAATTTCATGGTACGTGACCTCTTCAATACCCGCCGCAGAAGTTCTGTTACCTGGGGCGATGGTTTCTACCAGCGTTCCGAAAGCTATTTCTCCGGTCGGATGATTGGACTGACAGTAACGTATAACTTCGGAAATATGAAACCTAAAAAAACCGACATGCAAAGAGAAAATAATGGTGGCGGTGGAGAAGATATGGGATTCGGGGAGGACTAACAAAATTTATTAATCACATGGGGAACATGAGTAAACTTTTGTCCTATTCTAATGTGAATTAGATTTTAAATTAATTTTAACCCAAAATATTATGTTAAAGTATTGTTTGATTGAAAACCCGATGCCAAAG
>JAKIYP010000007.1 GCA_022708505.1 Bacteroidota bacterium | reverse complement strand
GAACGCTGGATTTGTTGGAAACGGGATTGGGAGATGGACTAAAAGAGCATGAGGTAATGCTTTATCCCAATCCGGTTAGTGATGTGTTGCATTACAGTGTCTCGGGAGATACACGAGAGTTATCAGTCTACTCGCTCACGGGTGAGAGGTTGTTGAGTCATATTCCCGATGGAACGAACCACATCCGTGTGGATGGATTGCAACCGGGAATATACCTGCTGCTTGCCAGAACAGAACGGGAAATACACGCAGAAAGATTTATCGTGAATAGAAATTAGCAGGTTGCTCTCTGTTATTATAACACGATTTGAGAATCAAATATTTAATGACCATTTAATATTTTTATGTCAATGAGAAAAGCAATTCAAGATCTCGTAATAACAACATTCCTTTTATGTTTGATCGTTTCAGATGTTAATTCTCAAAGTTATGATTTAAAAAACTTTCCAAAAGGAAGTCAGCCCAGGGAAATAGGACTAAAAGTTACGGATAGGTACCTTCAGACACCTCATTCTCACTGGGGAAATATCGATGGAAAAAACAAAATTACTTTAATTTCTTATCCTGACGTATGTACTTGGATGGGAGCATTGTGGTTTTCAAAAGCAATCAAGGATGACGCTTTGTATAATAAACTGGTAAACAGATTTGAACCTCTTTTCACAACAGAGAAACATTTGCTTCCGGAGCTACGTCCCAAATATCATAATGTTGTTGACTGGTATGTTTTTGGTGCAGTACCTCTCGAAATATACAAAAGAAATAAAGACCAGAAATACTTGGAACTTGGTTTGAAGTATGCGGATAATCAATGGATTTTACCGGATAACCCCAATGAAATAGAAAAAAAATGGCATGATAGAGGGTATTCATGGCAAACGCGGTTGTGGATTGATGACATGTTTATGATAACAGCTGTTCAGGCTCAGGCATACTTGGTTACCGGAGATAAAAAATACATCAATCGTGCTGCAGAAGAAATGGTTTTGTATCTTGATGAGATCCAAAGGGAAAATGGACTATTCTATCATGCTCCCGATGCCCCGTACTTTTGGGGACGTGGTAATGGCTGGATGGCGGCAGGAATGGCTGAGATATTGAGAATGATGCCAAAAGACAATCCTCACAGACCAAAGATTGAAGCGGCGTATAAAAAGATGATGCAAACTTTGCTTCGCTATCAGGCGTATGATGGCATGTGGAGGCAGCTTATCGACGATCCGACTTCATGGAAAGAAACATCTTCGACTGCCATGTTCACGTATGCCATGATTACCGGTGTGAAAAACGGATGGCTTGACAAGAAAGCGTATGGAGCAGCGGCACGAAAAGCCTGGATATCATTGCTTACATATTTAGATGAAGACTACAACCTACGTGAGGTATGTATGGGGACAGGAACTAAGAACAGTTACAGACATTATATTGACAGACCTCGCCAAACAGGAGATTTACACGGGCAAGCAGCATTGCTGTGGTGTGCTTATGCTCTATCCAGCGATAAGAAAAGGTAATAATATCCTTTTTACTCCCTGAATAGATAAACAGAATAAATTTATGAGTAAAATCAATAGCATATACATATTATCTTCTCTGACAGTATTATCATCAGTAAACGGTGTTTCAGCAAAAAATCCGAAACCCAATATTTTGTTTGTCATCTCGGATGATCAATCTTATTCGTATGAAACAAGAGATGGAAAAAGGATGGCAAAAACGCCTGGATATGATTTTGTTGCAGGACAGGGAATTGAATTTAAAAATGCATTTGTTACTTCACCGGGAAGTAGTCCCTCGCGTGCAAGTATGTTAACAGGCAGATTTCCCTGGAGCATCGAACAGGCAGGTACGCACGCGAGTTTGTTCCCTTCCCATTATAGTTGTTTTCCGGATGTTTTGCATAAACATGGTTACCATATTGGATTTACCGGCAAAGGATGGGGACCCGGTAATTGGGAAGTGTCGGGTAGAAAACACAATCCGGCTGGACCTGCCTATAATGCATACAAATTAGTTCCACCATTTAAACAGCTTTCGGAGATAGATTATGTTGCAAACTTTGAGGACTTTTTATCAAAGAAATCAGACAGTCAACCTTTTTATTTCTGGTTTGGAGCACATGAACCTCATCGTGCTTTCAAGAAGGACTCATGGGTTAAAGCAGGTAAGTTTCTGGATGAAGCCGCTGTGCCTTCTTTTCTTCCTGACGATGATATCGTGAAAGCAGATATTTTAGACTATGTGGTAGAAATTGAGTATTATGACAGTCACTTGGTTAAGATGATACAAATTCTTGAAGAGAGAGGAGAGCTGGATAATACGATTATTTTGGTGACATCTGATAATGGAATGGCATTTCCTCATGCGAAGGCAAATTTGTATGAATCAGGAATCCATGTTCCTCTTGCAATATGCTGGGGAAATAAGATTCCCGCGTCCAAAGTTACGGATGAGCTTTTTAGTATGGTTAATATTGCAGCTACACTACTCGAAGCATGTGAAGTTAAAATGGAAGGTGATTATGCAGAGCAAGGAAAAAGCTTCTGGAAACAAATAGTTTCAAAATCAGACTTTAAGGGTGAGAAAGCGGTTTTTTCAGGGAGGGAGCGGCATAGTTCTGCACGTTACAATAATCAAGGATATCCTATGCGGGCAATCCGGACCAACAGGTATTTGTTGATTCGTAATTTTCATCCGGATCGTTGGCCTGCCGGAGAACCTTTTATGCTGAATGATGATAATCAAATTGATGAAAAAAAATATATTTTTGCAGATATTGATGATTCTCCGACAAAAAGTTTTCTGATTGAAAATTCAGAAATGTTAGAGGTTGATCGCTTCTATCATGCGGCAGTGCAAAAACGACCTGAGTATGAATTATATGATGTTCTTAAAGATCCGGGTTGTATGGTTAACTTAGCGACGATTAAAAAGCATCAACGAACACTCGATAAATTAGCAGGAGAACTGAATAAGAAACTAAGACTGACTGGAGATCCGCGATCTGGCTATAATCCTGAAATTTGGGAGTCATATCCCCGTTTAAGTGGTCCAAGCAGAGTCTTCCCGTTTACTAAATAAAATATATTACGTAATAATTCTCAACTCCTGATTCGCATTAATAACTAAACTGTTAAGATTGAATGCAAGTGTCATGAGAGATGTCTGGTTAAGACAAATGGAAAGTCAATTTACGAGAATATCCGTACTAATAAATTAAATTGTTCCTTTGAAAAGTTTTTAACACATGAAAAAAGTTATTCTTTCGCTTCTTTTATTGTCTATTATTATTTCGGGTGCCCATGCATGGACTAACCCGTTAACCCTCAATGATGAATGGTCTTTATATGGCATTGGCGATCCGTATATCATGAAATACAGGGGAACGTATTATCTTTATGCCAGTACCAAAGATAACAATATAGGCGTAAAATGTTGGTCAACAAAAGACTTTATAACCTGGTCAGACGCCATCACATGCAGTACCGATCCCATAACCAAAACAGCGTATGCACCAGAAGTCTTTTACTGGAACGGTGTTTTTTACATGTACACCTCGCCGGGCGGCGGGGGGCATTACATCCTGTCAAGTACCAGTCCGACCGGACCCTTTACTCCTGTAACAGGTAACCTGGGAAAGAGCATCGATGGCTCTGTTTATGTTAATGATGATGGCAATTGGTATTTCTACCACTCAGGGAATAACAGCATCATGGGTTGTGCCATGACAAACCCGACCACCATCGGAACAAGTGTTAGTCTGGGAGCCCGTGTGGGGAATGGCTGGACAGAAGGCCCCAGTGTGTTTAAACGGAATGGAATCTATTATTTGATATACACGGGAAATCATGTCATCAGCAAAGGATACCGGATTGATTATGCTACGAGTACCGGAGGACCTTTAAGTACTTTCACCCCACAGGTTTCGCAAAACCCGATATTAATTAATACCGAAGGTTCACATGTGGGTCTTGGTCATGGTTCGCCGTTTATAGGTCCCGATTTGGATACTTATTATTACACCTACCACAACCTGGCGGGTGACTATGGCGTGGGTCCATATCGTAGGCTCAATTTCGATCGCATGGCATGGAACGGCGATAAAATGCTGTTACTCGGACCAACTACCTGGTCTCAGGAATCCATGCAGCAGGCTGATATGTCGGATTTTTTTGACCGACAGACAATTGGTTCTGACTGGACACTGTCGGCTGGAGGAAGCTGGAGTCTTGTAAATCAGGATTACCTCTTGCAGGACAAATCAGACGATATCGCGGAAACCTTTCACAAGGCGCTTTATAATACGCCCACTGATGCTGACTATACAGCGGAATTTACACTGAAAGAACAATTACGGGCAAATGAAAATGGTTGTTACGGAGTGATTTTCGGTTATACTGATGAACAGAATTATGGAATAGCCTTGCTTCGTAGTCATACCAATCAGCTTGAAGTTAATTTTTTGGTAAACAATGCCTGGGGTGCTCCGGTAATTTCTTCTTTGCCAACTTCATTCAATCACAACACCTGGCATGGAGTGCGTATGGAGAAATCGGGCGAAAACTACAGGTTCTTTGTGGATGGAATGCTGAAAGTATCCACGACAAGCAACCTGAACGGAGGGCAAATCGGGTACCTGACCCGTTGGAGCAAAGCACATTTTGGCTATATAGCATTTAGCAATAAAGTCAATGGATCCGGAATTTTCGATGTCTACAAGCCGGTACCCGGAAGTATTGAAGCGGTGCATTACATCAATGGCGGACAAAATGTTGGCTATTCCGATTTGACGCCGGGGAATGCTGGTGGAAAATACATCCGCAATGACGATGTGGATATCCGTGATGCTTCGGAAGGAGGGCATGCCATCACCGGCAATCAGTCGGGTGAATGGTACAAATATAACATCAATGTCAAATCAGGTGGCGTTTATAATGTGGGATTCAGGTATGCCGCCGGTGTTTCGACCGGTCAGGTCAGAATCTGGCAGGGAGATACGGATGTTACGGGAATTGTTACCCTGCCTTCGACAGGAGGGGTGAATACCTGGAGAACACACACCATTAAAGGGCTTCAGCTGACACAGGGATATCAGCAGCTGAAAGTGGAAATTGTAACCGGAAATTTTGACTTCTACAGGATGCAATTTGTGCATGCCGACAATTCGGTGGTAACTTTAACTGACCCATTCAATGCAACATTCAGTTCCAATTGGAATTATAACGATGGTACCTGGGCGGTTCTGAACGGACAAGGAGTTGTGAGTGGTTATGGAAAACGGACATTCGGCAGTACCGGTTGGACTGATTATACGGTTCAGACCGATGTTACTTATACAAACAACATGAATGGAGGACTTATTTTCCGGGTTAATAATCCGGCGTTGGGAGGCGCTGGCAAAGACCCGCAACTGGGTACCGATTTTTATCAGGGTTATTATGTGACACTTGGTGCAGGTTCAGTCGTGCTCGGGAAACAAAATTACAACTGGACACAGCTGCGTTCTGCCGCAGGGTCCTATACTCTGAACACGAAATATACAATCAAAGTCGAAGTCTCCGGCGCTAATATCAAGGTGTATGTCGATGATATGAATGCGCCGAAAATTGATTATACGGACCCCGACCCGTTTATCAGTGGCAAAGTAGGTTTACGTGCCCACAATGCTTATGTGCTGTTCGACAACTTCTCAGTTACAACAAGCTATCAGGGTGACCCTTCAGGCTTGAATGATTACGAAGTAAAAAATCAGATTTTCCTGTATCCCAATCCGGTTACAGATAAATTAACCCTCACCAATATTCATAACTTCACAGACCTGACAATCTACAATGTGGATGGACAGAAAGTCTATAACACAAGGTTAGCTGATTCGGAAATGACTTTTGACATGCGGCCTTTCAACAGTGGGATTTATTTACTTCAGCTCAGCAACAAAGACGGGAATATCGCTGTAAAAAGGTTTATGAAGAATTAGTCGTTCTGAAAAACAGAACACAATGACAGCTTTTCGGAACAGGCGTACTGATAAGTCTCTGCATTCAATGTTACTTTTGTTGTGTAAAAATTTAATCGAAAGTTATGAACTTATTCACACGAAATGATTTGAGTGCAATATTATTGGTTTGCTTATTCCTATTTGTGCCCTGGACAGGTCATCAGCTTACAAATGTGAATGCTCAACCTGTTGCTAACAAGCTTATCAATCCGGTTGTACAAATATATGATGGTTGCATCGAACGCCACATGGGCTATTATTATGCATTAGGAACGGGAACACAGGGGAAGATTTTTTCTTCAAAAAACATGACCACCTGGTCGGGACCGGTGTTAGCTGTTCCAACCAACGAAGCCACCTGGCTGGATGATCCGAAATGGACGCAGTCTTATACATACAACAGGGTAGGTGCAGGAGATATTATTTTCAGAAATGGTGTTTTTCATGTGTACTACAATGGCATCGGACATTCGTATGCGGATCAACCACTGGGCCCGTATAAAGAAGGCTCCCTCAGCGAACCATTCGACGATTATGGCATCGACGCTCAGGTTTTTCAGGATGAAGATGGTGAGATATATTGGGTTAAAAAGCGCAATCCCTCTGACCCGCATCCCCTGACGGGAGCAAAATCAAATCTTAGTGGACCGGAAACCTGGGCTTTTAAAATGAACTCGGTTTTTTCGCGCAAGGATATCACGGTGGGTTCAGTTCAAATGACCCATCAGCGGGGACACTCCAGTAACCTGAATCATGTTAACTTCGAAGGTCCTGAGTTATTCAAACACAGGGGGCGCTATTATCAGGTTTTTGCATCCAACCGCATGGGACCCCGTTCCGGGATGTATCAGGTAGGGGCAGCAGAGAGCGACCAACCGATGAACTTCAATAATGCGAAGAAATACCCCCACCCAATTCTGACACGCAACACCGAGCAGCATTTGCTCGATTACAAAACGATATTAAACAGTGCAGAACATGGCGGATGGGAGAGCCGCTATACGACATCAACTCCTGCTTCCGACTGGAAAGATTTGACTTTTAATGATAATTTATGGACAGCCTCTCAGGGAGGTTTTGGCCGACAAGAGTATGACCTGCATGGGACAACATATACCAATGCCAAAATCCGTGCACGCAAGACGGTCTGGAATACCACCAAGCTGTATGTCAGGAGAAAATTCACGCTCAATGCAGTTCCTTCAAAAGTAGCGTTGAAACACTGGGTGAATGCTGATGCCGACTTTTACATCAATGGAAATAAAATTACGATAAACACAAGAAGTAACACTTATAGTTCATTGCAATTGGATCCGTCCTTATTTGTACCGGGTGAAAATATCATTGCTGTGGAAGCCACCAGCCCCTGTTCTGACCAGTATTGCCAGCAATTCCTCGACTTTGGGTTATACGATACAGGGGATGCAGAAATGGAGGATATCGTAATTTGCCCCGCTCAACCTAATTTTGTTGCCGGTCCCAATGGTTTCGAACGCTGGATGATGTACAAGGCCTATTACAATGCCTCTGAAAGTCAGGGTATCGACCGTATTCATTTCTACAACAAGGAAGTTGTTGTAGAGAACAGCACGGTAAAAAACACGAAAGGCTACCGTCCCAAACCGGCCTTGCCCACGCAGATAAATTATTGCGATTACCCGATTTACTATCCCTTTGATTTTCTGCATGAGAGCAAGTGGAAAATCTCGGGAGGTATTTTGTATCCGGAGGATGCAACGGGCGGTGAGCTGTTGCTGCGTCGTGAGGCGGAGACGCATTACCGTTTCGAGGTGCCTTTCAGGATTCAGCAGGCCGATGGTTGGGCGGGAGCATACGCATTTTATCAGGATGGTGATAACTGGGTAAAGGTCGAAATCGGCAGGGAAGGTAAATGGCGGTTGTCGGTTCGTGAGAACGGGGTCACCACTACCACCCTGAAAGATCTTCCATCTAAGTTTGCCTTTTTGGAGAACAACCCGCTGGTCTCTCATTACCAGGAGCCCTGGCATACGCTTACCATTTACAAGAACGGCGGCCGTATCCGTGTGGAGCTTGATTATTTCAACCTGACATTGGGAGGAGACATAGAAACGAATTTTGAAGGGGAGGGTCTGACAGGTCTTACGGCTTCTTCAGCGAACGTATCGTTCGACGCTGTTCAGTATACTACCGGCTGGGATGAGTACGACCGGCTGATAACGGGTTGGAAAGAAAAGTCAGGTTCCTGGTCAGTCACCGCCAATGGATTGATACAGTCAACGGTAACAGGTTCCTCCTCCACCTTCAAGGGCGATTCGGCATGGAACTACGAGTTTTCGGTTTACGTGAGAAACAACCAGTTACCCGCAGGGGGAAAGGCGGGTTTCTATCCTTTGTATATAGATGATCAGAATTACGTAAGAGCGAGCATCAACTACGGCACCAAAACCCTTGAAGTGGAAGGAAAGGAGAACGGAAGCCCGATAGCCCAACAATCCTATCCGCTAAAGAAACGGGTGTTGCGCCATTATACCGTTTCAACTTATCCCACCACCAGCTACCGTTACGATATGCGTAACGAATCAGAAATATCGGGCGTAAACATCCTGTGGCTGGAAGGCAACTATCCTTACCTGAATCAGACCTTCGATTTGCCACAGACGGTTAAGTTCTATGCCCTTCAGGGTAGCACGTGGGTATTGCTGGATGCACAGCTGGAGGGAGAGCTGCGATTCTCGCACATGAACCATTTCACTTTCCCGGCAGTAAAGACCACGGCCATCCGTATGGATGTAACCAACCAGTTGGGCAAAGCTTCGCGAGCCTTCTCGGCTTATTTTGACGAGGACGTGTCGGCTGGTTATTTCCTGCGGGGTCGTCGTGAAGAAGACGGATTGCATCTGTTCGTGGATGATGTATATCATGGAGCAATACAGGGTAACTGGGGTCGTTCACAGGTTGGACTATACACGGAGGATATGCCGGCAATTTTCAACGGGATGTTGCATTACCAGTCGGGGGGTGTTCCGGTGAAAACCATCGCGATAGAACCGGCAAGCTGTCAGGTAAGGGAATCGGTACAATTAACGGCAAATGTGTTGCCGGCAAATGCCACCAATAGGCGATTGAAATGGGAGAGTTCGAATCCGGAAGTTGTTTCAGTAGATGATAAGGGTACCATCACCCGGCATGCGGCGGGAGCAGTTAAGATTACGGCTTACACGGCAGATGGAGGCGTTGTCAGGGGGACGCTGGATTTGTTGGAAACGGGATTGGGAGATGGACTAAAAGAGCATGAGGTAATGCTTTATCCCAATCCGGTTAGTGATGTGTTGCATTACGTGGTTTCAGCGGACACCAGAAAGCTGTCGGTTTACTCGCTGGGAGGAGAGAAATTGCTTTCGCACCTTCCCGATGGAACGAATCACATCCGGGTAGATGGTTTGCAGCCCGGAATTTACCTGTTACTTGCCGATACAGGAGATAAAATGCAAACAGAAAGATTTACCGTGATCAGGAATTAAAAATAATAACAGAGAATCAATTTATATTTATGAAACGAATTAGTTTAAAGGTGATACTTACTTTAGTGTTGTTTTCAGCCATGTCGTGTGGTTTTGCCACAAAATACGGTCATGCCGATACCAATAATCCGGAAACCAGAATTCCGTCCTGCGTAAAGCCGGAGTTCGATTACTGGATGCGGGACACCTGGGTAACGCCCGGACCAGATGGGTATTATTACATGACAGGCACCACAGCGACTCCGGATCGGGAGTTTGAAGGTCAGTTGCACTGTTGGGACTGGAATGACGGATTATATCTGTGGCGCTCGAAGGACCTGGATCAGTGGGAACCCATGGGATTAATCTGGTCGATGGAAAGAGACGGCACCTGGCAGAAAAACCCAAAGGTCTATAAGGAAGGAGAGAAATATCAGAAAGTGTCACTCAACGGGGATCCCCTTGACAACAGATTCCATGCTGTATGGGCCCCGGAACTGCATTATATCAAAAGTGCCAACAACTGGTTTATGGTTGCTTGTCTCAATCAGTCAGCAGGAGGAAGAGGTTCTTTTATTTTGAGGAGCACGACCGGGAAACCCGAAGGCCCTTATGTGAATATTGAAGGTAACGAAACAGGAGCGCTTTTCCCGGAAATCGATGGCAGTTTATTCGAAGATGAAGATGGAACAGTCTATTTTGTAGGTCATAATCACTACATCGCGAAAATGAAACCTGACATGAGCGGTTTTGCCGAAGAACTTCGTCAGCTTGATGAGCAGAAATATAATCCGGAACCTTATGTAGAAGGAGCATTTATTTTTAAGCATGATAATAAATACCATTTGGTTCAGGCCATCTGGTCGCATCGATTGGAAGACGGTACAGACACTTACGTGGAAATAAAAGGGAAAACCAACCCCAAAACCCGTTACAGTTACGATTGTATTATAGCTACAGCCGACAATGTCTATGGCCCTTATAGTAAGCGCTATAATGCAATTACTGGTGGGGGGCACAACAACTTACTGCAGGACAAGGACGGAAACTGGTGGGCAACCATGTTTTTCAATCCCCGTGGCGCTCAGGCAGCTGAATACGAGAAAACCTGCCGTCCGGGATTAGTTCCGATGAAATATGTGAAAGGGAAATTCATGCCGGATGCTGCCCGTTGCAAATAAAAACAGGTTTCCTGAACATAAATGCCTGTTCTCAAAACAATTTTACCATAGCGGGTTTAAAGTATTTTATATTTTTGTGACAGAAAATCAGTCTATACCATGAAACGCTTTTTACTCAGCTTACAGTCTCATCACAGTTTCTACTTCATCCTGTGTCTTCTCCTGATGTCGGTTGGTGTCTCTGCACAGCCAATGCAACCAGGCTGGACAAACCCTTTGTTACCCATGCGCGACGGAGGAATCGAGCGGTTCATGGGAAAGTATTATGCAACAGGCGAAGCAGTTAAAGGGAATGTTTATTATACCGAAGACTTGATTCATTGGTCGGAGCCGGTAAAAGCCGTTTCAGCCGATGAGGCAGCCTGGCTGAAGGATCCCCGATGGTCACAGTCGTATACCTACAAGGAGTTTCAGGCAGCAGACCTGATTTACAGGAACGGAGTATTTCACACCTACTGGAACGGAATCGGTCACGCCTATTCTCCAACTCCATTGGGTCCCTATAAAGAAAGCACAATCAATGCTCCCTTTGATGACTATGGAATTGATGTCCAGGTTTTTCAGGATGAGGATGGTGAAATCTATTGGGTGAAAAAAAGGAATGGCGGGGATCCGCATCCTTTAACCGGAGCAGCATCTGACATTGATGGACCGGAAGTCTGGACTTTCAGGATGGTATCTCCGTTTTCACGTTGGGATATTACCGATGGCAGTGTTCAGTTGACCAACCAGCGTGGGCATCCGACCAGCGTGAATCATCACAACTTCGAAGGACCCGAACTGGCCAAATACCGGGGCAGATACTATCTTTTTTTTGCATCAAACCGGATGGGACCCCGTTCAGGCATGTATCAGATTGGAGTCGCTGAAAGTGATCGGCCGATGAATTTTGATAATTCAAAAAAATACCCCCATCCTGTTTTGGCACGGAACACAGAGCGACACTTGCAGGATTATAAACTTATCCTGAATAGCGCGGAACATGGAGGATGGGATGCTAAATACCAGATGAATGCTCCTGCTGGTGATTGGAAACGAAAAGATTTTCCGGATGAAAACTGGGAGAGAGGTCAGGGAGGTTTTGGAAGGCAGGAATATGATTTGTTTGGCGGACGGTTGTTTACCAATGCGAAGATACGGGCAAGAAAAACCAACTGGGATACAGAAAAGATTTTCATACGCAGGAAATTTCAACTGACAGAGATTCCTCAGAAACCTGCTTTGAAGCACTGGATATATGCCAATGCTGATTTTTATATCAACGGGAATAAAATAACGATTAACAAACGCAATCAAACCTATGGCTTTATGCCGCTTGATGCAGGTCTCTTTAACAAAGGCGAAAATATTATCGCGGTGGAGGCTGCCAGTCCTTGTGATACCGAAACCTGTCAGCAATTTGTCGATTTTGGTTTGTACGACACCGGGGGAAAAGATGCTGAAGATATCGTTGTAGGTCCAGCACAACCTAACTTTGTGGTCGGACCGAATGGCTTCGAACGATGGATGATGTACAAAGCCTATTTTGATAACAAGCAACATCAGGGAATTGACCGGATTCATTTTTATGATAAAGAGGTGGTGGTCGAAAATAGTACAGTAAAAAACACAACCGGATTCAGAAGAAAACCGGCAATGCCTCAATTGTTTTTCGGATTTGATAAGCCTGATCATACTGCTTTTGAACCGCTAAACAACAGTCAATGGAAGATTGCTGATGGGGTGCTTTCCGCTGAAAAGAAATCCGGCGGTGACCTGCTGATTCGCAATCCGGCGCAAACAAATTTCCGCTTTGAGGTTCCATTCAGCATAAAAAACCAACAGGACAGAGCAGGTATTTATGCCTTTTATCAGGATGCCAAAAACTGGTTGAAAATAACCGTTGGAAAAGATAAAACCTGGGATGTTGAAATCAATCAAAATGGAAAATCAACCAAAAATGTCATGGCGCTACCTGAAAAGTTTGCCTTTTTGGAAAATCACCCTTTGGTAGCCAATTACGAAAATCCCTGGCATACGCTTACCGTTTATAAAAACGGTAACAGGTTCAGGATAGAACTGGGTCAGTTTAACCTGACCTTGTCGGGAGATATAATAAGTTCTTTTTCAGGAAAAGGACAGGTTGGTTTGACTGCCAGTTCGAATCAGGTTGATTTCGATGCCGTTCAATATACCATGGGCTGGGACGAATATGATATTCATATCAACGGCTGGGATTCCGGTAAAGGTAAATGGTCGGTTTCGGAGCGAGGTATGACCCAATCGGCGACCCAAGGAACAGCTGTAACCTTCAAAGGAGATGCCTCGGACAATTATGAGTTTTCGACTTATGTCAGGCATGATGCCTTGCCGGTTTCTGGTAAAGCCGGATTTTATCCGCTGTATGTGGATGAAAAAAATTACGTGAAACTGATGGTGAACTATGCAGATAAAACAGCAGAAATCGAGGGTAAGGAGGCCGGAAAAAGAATAAGTAAACAATCATTCCCTCTGGAAAGAAAGGTACTGAAATACTACACCTATGCTGAACATCCTACCAATGAATACAGGTACGATTTCAGCCATGAGTCGGTAATTTCAGGGTTGGATATACTCTGGTTTGAAGGGGAATATCCTTATCTGAATCAAACTTTTGATTTGCCTCAATCTGTGAAGTTTTACGCACTGCAAAACGGGGAGTGGCAGCTGTTAAATGCCACATTGGATGGGAAGTTAAGATTTTCTTATATCAATAAATTCATATTTTCTCCGGTAAAAACCACAGCGATTAAAATGGTCGTTGAGAACCGGCACGATAAATATGCAAGGGCATTCTCGGCCTGGTTTACTGAAAATGTAACTGCGGGTTACTTCCTGCGTTGCAGAAGAGAGAACAACAGTTTACATCTGCTTATTAACGACCAATATTTAGGTGAAATTAAAGGAAGTTGGAAAGCATCGAAAGTAGGACTGTACACCGAAAATCTGAAAGCCCATTTTAATGGCATGTTGTTTTATCAGACTGAAAAGCAATAATGAATGTTGTTGCGCGTTTTAAATTTTGTTTTAAGTAGCACTAAATAAAGATATTATGAATAAGAAACTTATGCTTCATGCAATAAGTGGTTTAACTGCCGCTGTTGCCCTGACATCCTGTGCCGAATCTGCCCCGGATCATCCCAACATCATCGTGATTCTGGCTGATGACCTGGGTTATGGCGATGTGAGTGCCCAGGGTGCGACAACCATCCAAACTCCTCACATCGATAAACTTGCCAATGAAGGGATTCGTTTCACGAACGGTTACGCGACATCAGCCACTTCCACGCCGAGTCGTTACGCGCTGATGACCGGGATGTATCCATGGAAAAATAAAGATGCCAAAATTCTACCGGGAGATGCACCGCTCATTATCAGCACAGAACAATATACCTTGCCAAAGATGATGCAGGAAGCGGGTTATGTTACTGCCGCCATCGGGAAATGGCACTTAGGCATGGGTGCCGGTAATGTAAACTGGAACGAAACGGTGAGTCCCAACGCGAATGATATCGGGTTTAATTACTCGACCCTGATTGCAGCGACTAACGACCGAGTCCCGACTGTATTTGTCGAAAATGGCAGGGTGGTTGGCTTAGATCCGTCGGATCCGATTTTTGTTAGTTATGAAAAGAATTTCGATGGAGAACCTACTGCCATATCCCATCCTGAGATGCTGAAGATGCAATGGGCGCATGGTCATAATCAATCGGTTCACAATGGGATACCACGCATTGGTTACCAAAAGGGAGGAAAAAGCGCGTTGTGGGTTGATGAAGATATGGCAGATTATTTCACCGGAAAAGTAAAGGCGTTTATCAGTGAAAACAAAAACAAACCATTCTTCCTGTACTATGGACTACATCAACCGCATGTGCCACGCACCCCGAATGGACGATTTGTGGGTAAAAGTGGCATGGGACCGCGTGGAGATGCCATCCTGGAAGCCGACTGGAGTGTGGGAGAAATCATGGCACACTTAGAAAAGGAAGGCCTGCTTGAAAATACGCTCGTGGTATTTACCAGCGATAATGGTCCGGTTTTGAATGATGGCTATAAAGATCAGGCTGTAGAATTGTTGGGAGACCACAAGCCGGCCGGAATGCTTCGTGGAGGCAAGTATAGTTTGTTCGAGGCCGGAACCCGGGTGCCATTTTTCGTCTACTGGAAAGGCAAGATACAGCCCAAAGTCTCCGACGCGTTGGTTTGCCAGATTGACCTGATGGCTTCAATAGCCGAACTAATCAAACATCCGCTGAAAGGAACATCCGACAGTGAAAATTTACTCCCGGTATTTTTGGGGAAATCAGATGAAGGAAGAAATGAACTCATCCTGGAAGCCAATGGAAAGCTGGCTTATAGAGAAAGAAACTGGTCATTTATTCCTCCCTATTCTGGTCCTGCCACGAACCTGACCGGCAATGAACTGGGAAACCTTTCAGGAGGAGGATTATTCGATTTGAGTACAGATGTTGGTCAGCAAACCAATATGGCAGGGTCAAATAAAGAACGTTTTGAAGCCATGCAAACCCGTTTTATCGAAATTACAAAGGGTTATTATAACCCACAGGTTGAAGAAATTGAACTTAAATAATTACAGAGAAAATTATGCAATACATTAAACAGATCAATACTGCATTCCTGATCGGAGGGTTAGTGACAACCCCCGGTTTATTGAATGCTCAACAGGTAGATAAAGCAAAACCCAGGAATATCCTGTTAATTCTGGTTGATGATTTGAAACCTAATCTGGGTTGTTATGGCGATCAAGTGGCTGTTAGTCCGAATATCGACAAGCTTGCTGCGGATGGAATCAGATTTAACAAAGCCTATTGTAACCAGGCTGTCAGTGTGGCTTCCCGCTACAATTTGCTGACTGGTGCACGGTCAACCAGCACCGGATTATATAATTTTGGAACTGAGTTCAGGGATGTGATGCCGGATGCGGTGACTTTACCGCAGTTTTTCATGCAGGCAGGCTATCACGCAGAAGCCATAGGGAAGATATTTCACGTGGGTCACGGGAATACGAATGATGAAGCTTCCTGGAGTATTCCCCATCACAAGGAAAAAGTAATAGAATATATTTTGCCTGAAAGCACCGGGCGACAGTTGACACGTGAAGAAGCATATTTTGAAAACACGAAGATGTATTTCCCGGATCTGCCTGCCAACAAAGACCTCCCGAGGGGTGCCGCCTGGGAATCTCCCGACGTGCTTGATGATGCTTATGGAGATGGCCGGGTTGCTGTGCAGGCAATCTCAAGGCTTCGGGAATTGAAGAAGAAACCGGATCAACCCTTCCTTATGGCGGTGGGCTTTGCCCGTCCTGCCATTCTGTGCCCCGAAAAAATACTGGGATTTATATGATCCCGCTAAATTGCCCATGCCGGAATATGTAAAGGACCCCGAAAATGCCCCTAAAATGGCCATCAAAAGAGGAGGCGAAATCGATCAGTATAAACCGATACCAGTGGGGAAATATGTGTACGATGATACCTTGACCCGTAAACTCATACATGGTTATTATGCTTCGATGAGTTACATGGATGCCCAACTTGGTCGGGTAGTTGATGAGTTGAAACGACTGGGTATGTTTGAGAATACCATCATTGTGCTGTGGGGTGATCACGGCTGGCACCTGGGCGATCACGGTTACTGGACAAAGCATACCAATTACGAGCAGGCGAATATCATTCCCCTGGTCATGGTTGCTCCGGGAATTGCCACCCCCGGCAGCTCAACGAACCAGCTAACCGAAACGGTGGATATCTATCCGACCCTGGCAGAACTTACCGGACTCGGAAAGCCCGTTGTTCCACAACCAATCGACGGATTGAGTCTGGTGCCAGTGATGAAATCTCCTGAAAAGCAAATCAGGGATCATGCATATCACTGTTTCAACAGAGGAGGCTATCTCGGACGAGCCATCCGCACCGACCGGTATCGGTTGGTTGAATGGAAACACATGCAAAATCCGAATGTGCCGGTTGAGTACGAGCTGTATGATTATCAAACAGATCCGTTGGAAACAAAAAATATTGCAAGTGAGAATCCTGCCAAAGTGAAAGAACTTATGAAGATATTAAAAAGGCACCCGGAAGCCAAAACACTTTCAAGAAATTAATAAAATAAATATCAAAAATTCATTGTACATTTGCTTTTCAAAAAAAATACAAAACAATCATATAACACTTTAATGCTATGCAAACAAATTCCTCAAAGATTAAAAGTCTTTTAGTCCTGGTTGCAACCGGACTGATAACGACTGTGTTTTTTACTGCATGTAACCAACCTAAGAACGAAGCGTCTAACGGCGTTTGGTCAAAAGAAAAAGCCGCGGCCTGGTACGCGGAGCAGCCCTGGCTTGCAGGGAGTAACTTTCAACCCAGTTCAGCCATCAATCAGGTGGAGATGTGGGCCGGTGAAACATTTGATGCCGCTACCATCGATAAAGAACTGGGCTGGGCCGAAGAACTGGGTTTCAACCTGATGCGCGTTTACCTGAGCAGTGAAGTCTGGAAAGCCGATGCGGAAGGTTTGAAGAAACGTATGGATGAGTACCTGACCATATCTTCAAAACATGGAATTAAAACGATGTTCGTTTTCTTTGATGACTGCTGGAACGAAGAAACAGTTGCCGGGAAACAACCGGAACCCAAACCGGGCATTCATAACTCAGGTTGGGTGCAGGATCCTGCTGTAAGTCTGCGTAAAGACACTGCCACCTTATTTCCGGTATTGGAAAAATACGTGAAGGACGTGATGACCGCGTTCAAGGATGACGAAAGAATATTACTCTGGGACTTGTATAACGAACCGGGCAACAGCAAACACGGCATGAATTCAATGCCATTGTTGAAAAATGTGTTTAAATGGGCGAGAGCAGTGAACCCAACGCAACCCATCAGTGCAGGGGTGTGGTTCTTTAAATATCCGGAGTTAAATGAATTCCAGCTTGCTAATTCTGATGTGCTCACCTATCACAATTACCGTGATCCCGAAAATCATCAATTGTGGATTGACCTGCTTAAAACCCATGGTCGTCCGATGATTTGTACCGAGTACATGGCCCGTCGCAACAATAGCCTTTTCAGCAATGTAATGCCGGTACTGAAGAAGAATAACGTAGGCGCTATCAACTGGGGCTTTGTATCGGGCAAAACAAACACAATTTTTGCCTGGGATGAACCCAAACCAAATGAAAAAGAACCGGTTCTGTGGTTCCACGACATTTATCGTCAGGATAAAACACCTTTTGACCCGAAAGAAGTGGAACTGATTAAAAAATTAACCGGTAAGATTTCTGATGTAAAACTGATGAATGAAGCCGATTTCAAAGGAACCATCGATGGAAAAGAAGTCAGCATATATACACTGAAAAACCGTCGGGGTATGGTAGCGCAAATCACCAACTTCGGAGGAAGGGTTGTCAATCTGTGGGTACCCGACAGAAACAACAACATGCTCGATGTTGTGACTGGTTTTTCATCTTTAGAAGCCTATCAAAAAGGGAATGAAGCCTATTTCGGCGCATTGATTGGTCGTTATGGCAACCGCATAGCCAAAGGTAAATTCACCCTCGATGGCGTGGGTTATCAGTTGGCTGTCAACAATGGCGAGAATCACCTGCATGGCGGTCCCAAAGGTTTTCACAACGTGGTGTGGGATGCCCGTGCATTTAAAAATGCGCAAAACGAAGATGCACTGGAACTGAAATATCTTTCGAAAGATGGAGAAGAAGGTTATCCGGGTAATCTGTTGGTAACAGTGGTTTATACCCTGACCAACGAAAACGAGCTGAAAATTACGTATGCAGCCACAACCGATAAAGCGACTCCGGTAAATATCACGCACCACTCTTTCTTCAACCTGCACGGATTTAACTCAGGAACTGCTAAAGAAATCAATTCACACGTGATGCAGATTCATGCACCTTTCTATAATCCAACTGACGCAGGATTGATTCCAACCGGCGAAGTGGCAACCGTTGAAGGAACTCCGATGGATTTCCGTAAACCGACAGCAGTAGGCGAACGTGTCAATCAGCCATTCGATGCACTGAAGAACGGTATGGGTTACGACCACAACTGGATTCTGCATAAACATGGAGATGTATTCACTGAAGCAGCCGTTATTTTTGAGCCTTCTAACGGAGTTCAGATGCGGGTGTTGACCGATCAGCCGGCCATGCAGTTCTATGGAGGTAATTTCTTCCAGGGTAAAGACAGTGGCAAATATGGTGAAGTGTATAACTACCGCACCTCTTTTGCCATGGAGACTCAGCATTATCCCGACAGTCCGAATCAACCCGCTTTCCCGAATACGATTCTCAAGCCGGGTGAAACCTATGGACATGTTTGTGTCTATAAGTTTGAAGTGAGGTGAAATAGCTTCTCCTAATGCCGTGGAAACAGAACACTGTATAAAGTCTGATTTGAGACGCCCGATGCATAGATTAAACGTAAAGCCTCGTCGTGCCATGACGCAACCTTACGTCATGGCATGACGTAAGGTTACGTTGTGTCGTGACGTAACCTTACGTTATACCTGAACGATGTACATCGTTCAATGTAAACATTTCCGCTTGTTAAAGGATCATAACCATACAAGGGACTACAGAAGTTGGAGGGCTTGTGGGGAAAAACACTGCCGGTAAAACTTATACAGCTAAAGTACTTATCACATCATAAACGTCCCGGAACGATACTCATCGCGCAGCGGAATCCAATGTCGTTAGCCGATTTGTTGCGGTCGAGATACCTGCGGGAAGCAGGATGCAGCCAGTAAACCGGATCTTTCCACGAACCGCCTTTGTAAACACGGCTATCGGTTGATTTGTGATAGTCAGGCAGGAAGGTGTCTAATACATCCACACTGTCAATCCTGTTCAGGTTGCCGCGTGTTGTGTATTGATCAAATACCCACTCGTTCACGTTGCCGGCCATATTGTACAAACCAAAATCATTCGGGGCAAAAGAGCCTACCGGAACTGTACGGGAGAATACATTTGAGTTTATGTTTGCACCGCTTTGGTTATAATGAGCCTTTTGTTGATCGCGTTGTAGCTGAGACAATTTGCCATTATTCCTTTCTCCCCAGGGATAAATTCTAACCTTGTTTTCAGGATCTGTACTTTTACGAGCATAAGCAGCAAATTCCCATTCGTCTTCGGAAGGTAAGCGGAAGTCGGGATACATGCTGTTGTAGGTTTTCGCTAAGTTATCCTGCTGACCGGTAAAAAACTTCTTCGAAGTAAATATAGCATTCTCAACAGCTTCTAAGGTTGTCATTTCAGCAATTGCCCTGAAATTAGGTGCCTGAATAACACCGGCTTTGATCAGTCGTAATTCGTTGGCACGATCGCTTCTCCAGGAACAATAGGCAGCGGCCTGTTCCCAGGTGATGCACACCACCGGATATTCATTGAACGACGGATGCGTAAAATAATTCATCAAAAATGGCTCGTTATCGCTCAGTCCTTTTGTCCAGGCATTCATATCTGGTCTCGCTTTTTCAATGATTTCTGGAGCTACATTGCCGTAAACCGCGGTTAACCAGTTCAGATATTCCCGCCAGTCGATATTCCGGATTTCATGTTTGTCGATATAAAAACTATTTACCGATAAGGTACGGCGGGTATTCAGTTCGTTCGGACGAATCCTGCGGTTAGCCGTTTCAAACTCATCCACATCATCGACCACAAAACTCCCTCCTGGTATTTCAACCATGCCCGGGGGCACCTGTGATGAAAAGGCGGCCGAAGCTCTGAAAGCATTTTCCGCTTTGTAGTCGTAAGGCCAGCCAGTGGTGGAACTTGAAACGCCAATACTTTTGTTGCATGCCGTAAATGCAACAGCCAATGATGTAATAATGAAAGCGCTGATTGAGATGCGTATCATAGAGTTGATGTTATTTAGTCAAACTTTGCAAAATTAACGAATTTCTTGCTACTTCAACATTTTAATCTAAAAGTTATTCGCTGAAAAAACAGGAGAAATCAAATTTTATTGTTCAAAATTGAAAAATCTCCTCCTGTTTATCTGTATTTTATGTTCAAATAAACGGGAATAAGCATCATTTCGTATAATATTTTCTTAAATTTGCGGAGATTAATAAAAAAACTGGCCACAAAATGCATGATGCGGATTTATTTCTGAAACTGAAAGGTGAATTATATGATTTACGTACCCCTGTTGTGATGGGGGTAATAAACATTACGCCCGACTCTTTTTTCGCGTTCAGCCGGTACAAATCAGATCGCACGCTGCTTCAGCAGGTTGAGACTTTCTTAGCAGAAGGAGCAACCATTATTGATGTGGGTGGTTATTCAACCCGGCCGCAGGCAGCACCTGTTTCGGTTGATGAAGAAATTAAAAGAATTTCCGAAGCGCTTGAAATTATTTGTAAAAAATTTCCTGAAGCTGTGCTCTCGGTCGACACTTTCCGGTCGCCGGTGGCCCGAATGGCGGTTCAGGAGTACGGGGTGGCTATGATTAACGACATTGGAGGAGGTACGCTGGACCAACTTATGTTTGAAACCATTGCGGACTTACAGGTCGCTTACGTGCTGATGCACACCCGGGGAAATCCACAGCACATGCAGGAACAGACTCAGTATGAGGATGTAGTGGCTGATGTGTTACAGTTTTTAGCAAAAAGAGTGGCGCAACTCCGGTTATTAGGGGTACATGATGTGGTTATAGACCCGGGTTTCGGGTTTGCCAAAACACTGGAACAGAATTATGAGATGATGAGTAAGCTGTCCATTTTCAGACAGATAAATGCGCCCTTATTAGTTGGAATTTCGAGAAAATCGATGATCTACAAACTGTTGGGGGTAGACCCTGAAGAAGCTCTGAACGGAACAACTGCGCTGAATATGTTGGCTTTGATGGGTGGAGCATCCATCCTGCGGGTGCACGATGTAAAAGAGGCGGTTGAAGCCATCCGGATATTTAATGCATACACACAATCAACCAAATGACATACTGACTATGGGATTTCAGATTGGATTAAAAGATATCATTGATATTGTACTGGTGGCTGTCCTGCTCTATCAGCTTTTTTTATTGCTTAAGAAATCAGGAGCGTTGAATGTTTTCATTGGGATCCTGAGTTTTCTGATTATGTGGTATCTCGTTTCCTATGTGTTCAAGATGGAATTGCTGGGAGGTATTCTCGACCGAGTCGTGAGTGTCGGCGCTTTCGCGTTGATTGTCTTGTTTCAGGATGAAATAAGGCGTTTCTTTTCCAGGATTGGGGCAAAAAGAAAATGGGCGTTTGGTAACTTCATGAAACGTTTTTTTGGCAATGGTCGGACTGATTCTGAAAAGACCGATTATAATATTGTACAGATCGTGCTGGCCTGCAGGAGTCTGGCCAAGCGTTCCATGGGAGGTCTCATCATCATTACCCGTAAAAACAACTTAGACATACATGCCCAAACGGGTGAAATTATTGATGCTGCGATTAACTCCCGCTTGATAGAAAACCTGTTTTTTAAGAACAGTCCCTTACACGATGGAGCATTGATTATCAGTAATGAGCGTATAATTGCAGCCTCCTGTATTCTTCCCGTTTCAAAAAACCAGCAAATTCCCAAACGACTGGGATTGCGACATCGATCGGCTTTAGGCATTACAGAGCAAACCGATGCCATCGCGATCGTTGTATCAGAAGAGACCGGCAAAATTTCTTATGCCATCAATGGTGAATTAACACTGAGTGTAAAACCGGAAGAACTTGAAATGTTCCTGTCCGAAGCCCTGTATGCCTACAAATAAAAAAGAGACACTGAAGAAAGTGTCTCTTTTTTATTATAGTTTCAGAATCCGAAGATAACTATTCACTATTCGTTATTAGCTATTCGCTAAATTAAGCTTTCCCTGCACTTCCCAGCACATTTTTAGTCTTGTGCATGTACAGTTTTTTCAGTTCTTCGCGAGCAGGACCTAAGTATTTACGTGGGTCAAACTCACCCGGATTTTTAGCAAATGTTTCACGTACAGATGCTGTCATTGCCAAACGTCCATCAGAGTCGATGTTGATTTTACATACGGCAGAAGCAGCAGCACGACGCAATTGTTCTTCAGGGATACCGATAGAATCTTTCAGTGCGCCACCGTTGTTGTTGATAGTCGCTACATATTCCTGAGGAACTGATGAAGCTCCGTGTAATACGATAGGGAATCCCGGGATTTGTTTTTCAATTTCTTCCAGGATGTCGAAACGCAATGGAGGCGGAATCAGAATGCCGTTTTCGTCACGGGTACATTGAGCCGGAGTAAATTTGTTTGCTCCGTGCGATGTTCCGATTGAAATAGCCAGCGAATCCACACCGGTACGGGTAACGAAATCAATTACTTCTTCCGGACGGGTGTATGTATGGTGTTCAGCAACCACATCATCTTCCACACCTGCGAGAATACCTAATTCACCTTCAACTGTAACGTCTTTGGAGTGTGCGTATTCTACTACTTTTTTAGTCAAAGCAATGTTATCTTCATAAGAGTGATGTGAACCATCAATCATTACTGAAGAGAAACCCATATCGATACATTCTTTGCAAAGTTCGAAAGTATCACCATGGTCTAAGTGCAACGCGATAGGAATGGCATAGCCTAATTCTTTGGCATATTCAACAGCTCCCTGTGCCATGTAACGCAGCAAAGTCTGGTTGGCATATTTACGGGCGCCGCTCGATACTTGCAGGATAACCGGAGATTTTGTTTCAACACAGGCAGAAATAATAGCCTGCAATTGCTCCAGGTTGTTGAAATTGAATGCAGGAATAGCGTATCCGCCTTCTACTGCTTTTTTGAATAAGTCTTTGGTGTTAACTAATCCAAGTTCTTTGTAACTTAACATATACTTATTATTTATAGTTTGATAATTTGTGTGCAAAAATAGTCAAAATTTATCAATTTGAAGACAAATATTCTTTATTTACAACTAAAAAACAGTTCAGACGGTGTATTTGTTCAACAAACAAAGTCACATTCAATTCAGGTGCATATTTTTGTGTTTTTTATGCTAAAAATCAGGCCTTTTGTGTTCGGATATAAATAATTGTCGTATTTTTGCAGGCTACATTTAATTAGTATATATTTTTAATTTTTTTGTAATGAGGTTATTTATATTTAGTATTGTCTCGATATTTACGCTTTTACTGGTAGCACAACCACCGGCAACATATTACAACAGAGCAAATGGGAAATCGGATGCACAATTGAAGACTGAATTGCACACCATTATTTCAGATGGATATAAATCAAAATCATATGATTATTTATACACGATATATCAGACCAGTGATGTGACTGAAGATGGTAAGGTGTGGGATATGTATTCAACCTGCACCTGGGTGCCCGGACAGAAGAAATGCGGAAATTATAAAAATGTATGTGATTGTTATAACAGAGAACATTCTATTCCGCAGAGTTGGTTTAGCAGCAGATCGCCCATGGTTTCCGATGCTTTTCATGTTTACCCTACCGATGGGAAAGTGAATGGTCAACGGAGTAGTTATCCTTTTGGGGAATGTGCAAGCGGAACAACCCTCTCAAACGGCCAGGGTCGTCTGGGGAAATCAACTTTCAGTGGTTATTCCGGTACTGTTTTCGAGCCGGTTGATGAATACAAAGGTGATTTTGCACGGACTTACTTTTATTTTGCAACCCGTTATGAAAACATAATGACAACTATCGGCGGGGAGTCGTTTAATAATACGAAGTATCCTGCCTTTACTACCTGGAGCAAAGAGTTGTTTCTGAAATGGCATCGTCAGGATCCGGTTTCACATAAAGAAATAACCCGCAACAATGCAATTTACATGCATCAGAATAACCGAAATCCGTTTATCGACTACCCCGAATTAGCTGAACACATTTGGGGTAATAGAGTTGGACAGCCTTTTAATGCGGCCAGTGTGGATTTTCCATATTTAAGCATGCCTACGGTAGGTTACCAGGTGATTTTTGGAACTGTAGCCTATCAACATGTAACAACAATAGAGATGAATATCAAAGGTCATAATTTAACCGGAGAACTTACGCTTAACATCAGTGGAGAGAATAGTTCGCTGTTTAATATTAATACCAATCGTATTTCGAAAGAAGATGCAGAAAACGGCTATGTGTTACAAGTAACACATATTGCTTCATCAATAGGAAATCATCAGGCAGTATTATCTGTTTCAGGAGGTGGAATTACTCCGGCAACTATTGCGCTCAAGGCAACTTCTTCTGATAATTTTATGGCTATTCAGGCTACGGATGTAAGTCACGATGCGTTTACTGCTAACTGGACGACTTCAGCAGGTGCTACCGGCTATGAGTTGGATGTTTACACACTCAGCAATGAAGAAAATGAACAAGTTGAATTAGTGGCAGAAGGATTCTCATCCAATTCGCTTCCTGGCGGATGGAGTAGTGCAGGTTATGTATCAACTACCGAGGTTGATGGAGCTATCCGGTTAGCATCGGGTAGTCAGGATGGTTCGGTTACGATTCCGAATCTGGATTTATCACAGGGAGAGGTGGTGTTGAGCGTTGTTGCCAAACGTTATGAAAGCGATACAAATGCCAACCTTACTGCAAGCCTGAACGGAAATGCAATAGCCACCTGGTTAACCGGTGTGGATTTTGCCACCTACAGTGTTAATTTGCCTCAAAATCAGACTTTATCTACATTAACGCTTTCAGCCTCAAAAGGTCAGCGTGTTTATATTGACTCAGTTAATATTAGCAGTGAAGGTGAAACATGGGTGAAGACATCCATCGAAGGATATCCTGTGAGATTAGGTAATACCCTGTCATATCAGGTAACAAATCTGCAAGAAAACAATTTGTATTACTACGATGTTATTCCAATAGGAAACAGTACGAACATATCAAATAGAGTTGAAGTACAAACTACTGTTTTTAGCAACATTGATATTCAAAAGGATAAGAATATTTATGCCGTTTCAACTTTTTCCGGAATCGCCCTGTATAATTTAGGGGCGAATGCGCATATTGAGGTGTATAATCTGATCGGAGAATGCATATTTACAACCCGGGTTAGCGATAGTTATGCTTTTATTCCGCTTAAAACAAAAGGAATTTATATCATTAAGAGTAATCAAACAACAACATCAGAAAGTATTAAAGTGATATTTTGAAAACTATCAGCATATAACCAAATCAAAACTATCCGAAAATTTATCATTCAATAAATGATAAATGTATAGAAACGGATTCAAACGCTTGATTTTCCTGTGGCTTTTGTTGGTAATTTACACAGGTTTAATACCGGCTCAAATACCTGCCGGTTATTATCATAATGCCCGTAACAAGCAAAAAGATGTGCTGAAGACAGCTTTGCATCAATTAGCAGTACCACAACGGGTATTGCGTTATGGTAGCGGAACAGGTTATACCTGGGAAGGTTTTTTCTATACTGATCAGAATCAGGATGGCTCTGTAATCGACATGTATTCAGCCATTGTCCGGTATTTCGATGGTTTTAAAAGTGTTTCGGGCATGCACATTGAGCACGCTTTCCCTAAAAGCTGGTGGGGTGGAAATGAATGGCCGGTTTATAAAGATTTGTTCCATCTCTATCCTTCGGATGGTTCGATTAACATGTCGAAAAGTAACAATCCACTTGGAGTTGTTACAGGCACACCCACTTCCGACAATGGTGTAAGTAAAGTAGGCCCTGCAACCTATCCGGGCTATACAGGTAATGTTTTTGAGCCGGCTAATGAGTTTAAAGGCGATTTCGCCCGGTCTTATTTCTATGTTGTAACCGTGTATCAGGATTTAGCTCCATTCTGGAATTCTCCTATGCTCAATAAAAACACCTATCCTGTCTGGAAACCCTGGGCAATTGAGTTGTTAAAGCAATGGCATGAACAGGATCCTGTCAGCATCAAAGAAGCGCTCCGTCAGGAGGAGGTTTTTAAAGTGCAGGGAAACAGAAATCCGTTTATCGACTATCCTGATTTGGTAAACTATATATGGGGAAGTGATACCGTTAACGTGTATCCGTTTCCCGTTGAAACAGACCCTTATCTTGTTGCTCCCCGATTGGGAGAGAAAGTGAACTTTGATGTAATTCTTCAGGGAGATACACTAAGCAAATCAATTTTTGTTCAGGGAGCTAATATCACGGCCGGACTCAGTCTCTCGCTGAAAAGAAACAATCTGAATTTTAAACTTATAACTACCAGTCTGTCGCAGCAAAATGCGCTGAACGGAACAAATATTGAGCTTCTCTTTTGCCCCACATCTTCGGGAAGTTTTATTGATACCCTGTTGATTCAGGGAGGGGGGCTCGCGCAGCCACGATTGGTGCCGATAAGCGGAAAGGCCAGTAAGGATTTCATGGTGCTGGAGGCCGATGAACACTCGCCTGTAGGTGCAAAACTGAGCTGGATAGCCGATCCGCATGCAACAGATTATAACCTGACCGTATTTCAGGGTATATCAAAAGCAGGAAATTTATTGTTTTCTTCTTATGTAGAGGGTTCCAGCTATAACAAAGCTATAGAATTATTCAACGGAACAGGCAAAACGCTTGATTTGTCTGATTATACCCTGATGAAGCAAAGTAATGGCGCAGGTGATTTCAAAACTCCTTACCGGTTGGGTGGAATGCTGGATAATAATCAAACGTATTTGATTGCACATAATAACAGTCAAAATGTACTTGAAGACATTGCTGATGCTGTTAACGATTCGGTAATGAGTTTCAATGGGAACGATGCTATTGCATTGTATCACAATGGTATTATGATAGATATTATTGGTTATCCGGATGCGGGTTCGGCATTGATATGGGGAGAAAATAAAACCTTAAAAAGGAAATCATCCGTTACCCATCCCACAACACGATACGACGAGGGTGAGTGGGTTACTCATCAGATTGATTACTTTGATTTGTTAGGTACTCACCAGATTACTTTTCAAACCCCTGAAGTGCCGGTTATACATTCAGTTTCAACGCAGGCAAAACCTTCTTTTGTTGTAACGGGGCTTAATCCTGAGTCAACTTACAACTTTTATGTAGATGTAATTGAGTCGGGTAACACGACCAGATCCGTAAACACAGTACAATTTAAAACAACAGGATTATCAGCTCCGGAAGTGAATGCTGCGAAGGATATTCAGTCGTCCCGGTTTACCGCGAACTGGGAACCGGATGTGTACACCAATAATTATTTATTGAATGTATATGAATTGGTTGGAAGTGCTGATACCACTGTTTTTGAAGGATTTGATGGTGTTATTGGAGATACAGGAAAACCTTTGCCAGATGGTTGGACAGGAATTGTAAATGGGAGTTATACCTCTACCCAAAGCTCTGGTGTGTCAATACCGTCAATTCGATTGGGTAACACAGGAGAGTATTTACAAACAAAAAGTTACCCACATCCGGTAAAAAGCCTGTCATTTATGTACCGGTTTCCATCCAGTGGTACAGGTTCATATTTCATATTACAGGCCTTCACTGGAGAAAATTGGGAGAAGATTGACAGTGTCGCTTATTCAAACACTTCAAAATATTATCCTGCCTATAGTTTTTCAGTAGAAGATAACGTTACGGCTTTCAGAATAACATATTATAAAGTCTCCGGAAATTTCGCGCTGGATGATTTCAGTGTTACATACGGAAATCAGGAAATTAGCTATATTTTGCAAGATGAAGCGGTATCAGGCAATGAGACGCTGGTAGATTCTTTGGAGCCACAGACTGAGTATTATTATACAGTCAGATCAACATTAGGGAACAGTTTTTCTCCTTTATCTGAGCAGGTAAAAGTAACCACAGCCCTGAAGACTGGTGAAATTCCCACGAATCTTCCTGAAATTAAGTTTTCAGAAACAATCGATGGGATGTCTTTAACAGGATTAATCGGGGGAGAGATTGTCCGTGTCTATAATGTTTCAGGAGTTTTGTACTACCAACAAGTGGTAAAAGAAAGTCATCTCAATATACATTTGAGGACACCGGATGTCTATATTTTGTCAATTCAGCACAATGATTATTCAATTTTCAGAAAAATAATCAGATAAGATTATTCATCTTCTTCTACATCGACTGTTTTTCTTTTACAAACTAAAATGCTCAGTTCGTATAGCAAATATAGTGGCAGAGCCACCACCATCATTGTGAAAGGATCAGTGGTTGGAGTAACCAAAGCGGAAAGAATCAGCAAAATAACGAAAGCATAGGATCTCACTTTTTTAAGCATATCCTTATGTATCAATCCTAATTTAGAAAGCAGGTAAGCAAGTACCGGCATTTCGAACATAACACCCATACTGAAAGTAAGGATGTATAAAGTCCCGAGGTACGACTGAACGGCAATTTGATTAGGGACTAAGGATGAAACCTCATAAGTGCCCAGAAATCTAACGGTTAGCGGAAAGATAACAAAATAACTGGCAGCTACTCCCAGATAAAAAAGGAAAGACGACGACAAGAATACAAATCCCACATGTGATTTTTCGTTGGGGTACAAAGCCGGCTGTACAAACCGCCATATTTCAAATAAAATATAAGGAATAATGAGAATAAGCGCGATACTGAATGATGCACCGATGTGCGCCAGAAACTGGCCGGCTAAGTTGATGTTGATTAGTTCGATATTAAAACTCTCAGGGCAAAATCCCGGAAGGTTTATAGCATTTCCGAGTGAACAGAGTGCCTGGTAAAACCAAAAATCAGAACTTAAGGGAGCAAAAACGATCTTTGTGAAAACAAATTCTTTGGCCGTGAAAATGAAGGCAACAACAAGTGCTACCGCGATGAGGATACGGAAAATCGTCCACCGCAATACTTCCAGGTGTTCCCAAAATGACAGGCTTTTTTCTCCATCAACTTCTTCAGACATAACAACCGGGGTTTATTTGTCCTTCGTATCGTTTAAAGTGGAGTTAATTTCTTCGTCGACTTCTTTTACTCCTTTTTTGAACTGGCTAACACCTTTTCCAAGTCCGCGCATCAGTTCAGGAATTTTTTTACCACCAAAAATAAGTAAGACTACGAGGGCAATCAGGATAATTTCTCCTGTTCCCAATGCCCATAATGTGATTAAGTTTAACATGATATGTTGGTTTTAAATTTGAGACTGCAAATATACGTTTTATTAGAGAAATTGAACCTAATCATCACATGTTTTTTTATTTAAAACATAATTTAACAGAAAAAAAAGTCCTTCATTAGCATGATTCAACAAAAATAACCGATATTTGTTATAATGTTATAAATCAAAAAATTAGTGTCATGAAATCAGGTAGTCTCATAGGTGCCATATTCTTGATTGTTTTTGGCATATCAAACGTTCTCGGACAGGATAACAACTTTGACTACAGCGAATTCAGAGGAAGAATTGTAGATAGAACAACAAATTCTCCTTTGTCTTATTGTAATGTGTTGGTGTCAGGGATGAATATCGCGACAGTAACCAATACAACCGGTGAGTTTTTGTTGAAAGTTCCTAAAACATATGATGATGTTAAAATAATAATACGCCACATTGGGTATAAAAGCCGGGCAATCGGCTTGAATGAATTGATGGCCTTAAAGGGTACTATTACAATGGAGCAGGCGGCATTTCAATTGCCCCAGATAGATGTGCTGACACAGGATGCTAATTTGTTGGTTAAAAAAATGTATGAAAAGATTCCGGAGAACTATTCATTACAGGAAATATTTATGACTGCCTTTTATCGGGAATCAATTCGCAAAAACAGAACTTATGTGTCTCTTTCCGAAGCGGTTGTTGATGTGCAGAAGCAACCTTATGATGCCTATAGAAACGATTTGGCAAAGCTATACAGAGCAAGAAAACAAACGGATTATACCAAACTTGATACCCTGGTGTTTAAGTTGATGGGAGGACCATATAATAATCTATATCTTGACGTTATCAAACATCCTGAAATTATCTTTTCAGAAGAGATGTTTAGAAAGTATTATTTTACTTTCGATAGAATTGATTGGATGGATGACCGGTTGATTTATGTGGTAAATTTTAATCATTACCCGACAAAAGACGAAGCGCTATACAGTGGAAAGTTTTTTATTGATGCAACTACCATGGCGCTTAAAACGGCTATTTTTAGTTTGAACCTGCAAAATGAAGAAAAAGCAACAGGCATGTTTATTCGTAAAAAACCGCTGAATGCCAAAGTAACAACAATTCAAGCCGATTATCGCATGGATTACATCGAAAAAGACGGGAAATGGTATTATGCTTACAGCCGGATTGAACTGGGCATGAAAATCAACTGGAAGAGGAAACTTTTCAATTCGAACTATTATGCTGCTATTGAAATGGCTGTGACCGACCGTGAAAGCAGTTCCGACAGCAAAGCGATCAAATTCAGGGAGCGCTTGCGCTCGAATGTCATAATCAGTGAAACAGCGGATGGGTTTTCTGACCCTGATTTCTGGGGACCGCTCAACGTGATTGAACCGGATAAGCCTATTGAGGCGGCAATTCGTAAGATTCAAAAGCAACTGGAACGGGATTGATATTCGCTTTAACATCAAACGTTTGCAGGTAAAAGTGCTGATAAACCTGACTCTAAGCAGTATGTTGAAGAATCCCACCGCTTGAAAATGAGTGGCGGCAATCGCTACCCGGGCAGTACCGTGGCACATCCTACCAATAACCTCGAAGAAATTTTCTCGAAAGCCGATCGTGTCAATGCCTATCAAAGTTCACCGCGGGATGCTATCAATAGTATTAAAAGTCTGACTGATGCGGGCGCTCAACTCAGTATTTCAGCCGGGTTGATGGAAAATATCCAATCTTTGGGGGCTAAAAATCAGTGGGGTTATTCCGCCGGATGGATGAATCCGTACAAAGAAGCCATCAGTTGGAAAACGTCCGGTGGATTTCCACGGTTAGACATCGTGAATTTCACCTGGGATCATGCCCTTTCTCCTTTGGTAAGCGTCCGTACGCTCAAAAACAGATTCAGGCACATCAATATACAAATTTAAAATACTACGGTACGACTTCCAAAGGCTACTGGCCGGCTGAAGCTGCTTTTTCTGAAAGGATAATTCAGACTTTGGTCGAATGTGGGATTGAATGGTCGGTAGTGCCCAATAGTAAATTAGCCCGTACTTTATCTGATTATGAGCATCCCTTTAATATAAATGGCAATGTGGATGCTCCCAACCGTGCCGACCAGGTGCCTACTGCCGGTGTTAATTGGTTTGACGCTACTATCGACGGCAGGGGCAACCGGTTGGCTGTACCTTATGCTTATCAGGCTCACAAAGCGCAGTATGTAAACCCGGAAACGGGTGTGGCTTACAAAATTGATGTGGTGCCTATGTGTAACTATTTCGGCTATGTGGATGGTTACAGTGGCGCAACGTGGGTGAGGTGCAGTCGAAACTGGGACCGTACAGTAATACCGAACGACCCGCTATCCTCTAAACGTCCGTGGGGTACAGCAGGGGTTCATCTCTGGGCCTGGCATGCAGGTGGAAATGTCTTTGGCGCCTGGCCGGGACAGTTGATGAATGACATGGGGAATGACTGGTTTAGTTATACTTTCCCTGAAAGCATCACCAGTGTGAACGTGATTTTCAGTAAAAATGCAAATCCACAGTCGGTTGATGTCACGGGTATCACGCAATCTACCTGTTACGAGTACGATGCTCCTTCAGGAAATAAATTTACGGTGAAAACAGCTACTTGCCCGGCATCGTCGGTACACAACCCGGTACAGTTGCAGGCGCTCGTGTATCCGCAACCCGCGACAGACCAATTTATAGTTGATTTACCGAATATAGACAGGAGCAAAACCTACGAAATGACCATACTCGACATCAGTGGTAAACCGGTACGTGTGGAACCAGTAACACTTTCAACCTCTGTGTTTGATAGGGGAAAACTGTCATCGGGAATCTATTTCATCCGGGTAATGTCGGAGGATGCAACGCATGTTTTTACATCAAGACTACTGTTGCGTTAAGTATAAAAACAGTATAAAATCAGACAAAATGTTGTTAATCCAAAAAGGACGCCTGCGATTACCAAAAAGCAGGCGTCCTTTTTATAAAACGGTCTAATACTTTTCCCAAAAAGCAAGCGTGCGATTACCCAAAAGCAAGCTTGCTTTTTTTATTTGATCAATAATGAATTGGGGAGGCAGGTTCAATCGCTTAATATTCTGAGATAATTTAAAGAAACACAATTAAAACAATCTTATTAAACAAAACCTGTATAACTGGTGTTATTTCGGTACCTATGCGATTTTTATTAAATTTGCAGTCAATTTTAAACGATTATGTCAGATACAATTATACACGAAGTAACGCAAAGCGAATATAAGTACGGATTCACCACCGATATTGAGACGGATGTGATTCCTATTGGGTTAAGTGAAGAGGTGGTGCGGATGATTTCTGCCAAAAAGAATGAACCGGAATGGATGCTTGAGTTTCGACTGAAAGCATATCGTCACTGGCTAACAATGAAAATGCCGGAATGGGCACATTTGAAAATACCTGAAATTGATTATCAATCGATTTCTTATTTTGCAGCTCCCCGAAAGAACGCACCCCAAAGTCTGGATGAAGTAGATCCGGAACTCTTAGCAACGTTTAATAAATTGGGTATTCCACTCGAAGAACAAAAAGCCTTGTCGGGTATCGCTGTAGATGCGGTGATGGACTCGGTTTCGGTGAAAACTACTTTCAAGGAAACGCTGTACGAAATGGGCATTATCTTCTGCTCGTTCAGTGAAGCGGTGGAACATCATCCCGACTTGGTGAAGAAGTACATGGGAACAGTGGTGCCTCATACCGATAATTTCTTTGCTGCGCTGAACAGTGCGGTTTTCAGTGATGGCTCTTTTGTTTATATCCCGAAAGGCGTACGCTGCCCGATGGAATTGTCGACTTATTTCCGTATCAACGCGGTTAATACCGGTCAGTTTGAACGCACGCTCATCGTGGCGGACGAGGATAGCTATGTTTCCTATCTCGAAGGCTGTACAGCTCCGCAACGCGATGAAAATCAACTACATGCTGCCATCGTCGAAATCGTGGCGATGAAAAATGCAGATGTGAAGTATTCAACCGTTCAGAACTGGTATCCGGGCGACAAGGAAGGTAAGGGTGGCATCTATAATTTTGTAACCAAACGGGGAATCTGTAAAGGTGAGAACTCGCACATTTCCTGGACACAGGTTGAAACCGGTTCGGCTATCACCTGGAAATATCCGTCCTGTATTTTACAAGGAGATAATTCTTCGGCTGAATTTTATTCAGTAGCGGTAACGAATCACCATCAGCAGGCGGATACCGGAACGAAAATGATTCACCTGGGAAAAAATACCAGTTCACATATTTTATCGAAAGGGATTTCCGCGGGGGTAAGTCAGAACAGCTACCGTGGTTTGGTCAGAGTAGGTGCTAACGCTGAAAATGCGCGTAACTTCTCGCAGTGCGACAGCTTGTTGCTGGGCGATAAATGTGGCGCTCATACTTTCCCTTATATGGAAGTCAACAACGAATCGGCTATTGTTGAACACGAAGCCACTACCTCCAAAATATCCGAAGATCAGATTTTCTATTGTAACCAACGGGGTATCTCTACTGAAGATGCCGTCGGGTTGATTGTAAATGGTTACGCCAAAGAAGTGGTGGATAAGTTGCCGATGGAATTCGCGGTGGAAGCGCAGAAACTGCTGCAGATAACGCTGGAAGGATCTGTTGGGTAGTGTATAGTGGTTAGTTGTTAGTGGTTAATGATGGGTTTAAATGTTTAATTTCCAGCTAACTTTTTTAATTGTAAATTGTAAATAATAAAATAGTAAATAACCTCATGTTAGAAATAAAAAACCTGCACGCCAGCATCAATGGCAAAGAGATATTAAAAGGGCTGAGTTTGTCGGTAAAACCCGGTGAGATTCACGCCATCATGGGACCGAATGGTTCCGGAAAATCAACCCTTTCTTCTGTTATTACCGGCAACCCTGCATTTGAAGTGACCCAGGGAAGCATTATTTTCGAAGGGAAAGATTTACAGGAAATGGCTCCTGAGAAACGCGCCAACGAAGGTATTTTCCTGAGTTTTCAGTATCCGGTAGAAATTCCGGGGGTGAGTATGGTCAACTTCATGCGTACGGCCATCAACGAGCAACGCAAATACAGAGAATTACCTCCCATATCGGCTACCGATTTTTTGCGGATCATGCGTGAGAAAAAAGCCTTGGTGGAAATGGATAACAAACTCACCAACCGTTCTGTGAATGAGGGTTTTTCAGGTGGAGAGAAGAAAAGAAACGAAATCTTCCAGATGGCCATGCTTGAACCTAAATTAGCAATTTTAGATGAAACGGACTCGGGACTGGATATCGATGCACTTCGTATTGTGGCTCATGGCGTTAATAAACTGAAATCACCCGAAAATGCAACTATTGTGATTACACACTATCAGCGTCTGCTTGAATACATCATTCCTGATTATGTGCATGTGTTGCATGATGGAAGGATTGTGAAGTCCGGAGGCAAGGAACTGGCGCTGGAACTGGAGGCCAGGGGCTACGACTGGATCAAACAGGAGGTTGCGGTTTAAACGATAACAAAATTTGCTTGCATGGAAAAACAATATATTGATTTGTACAAAACCCATCATTCGCTGATAAAGCAACATGCGGCGCCCGTGATGAATGAATCACGTGATGCTTCTTTTGCTTTGTTTGAAAAACTGGGTTTTCCGACAACCAAACTCGAAAACTATAAATACACCGATCTGAAAGAAGCGCTTTCGCTGGATTACGGACTGAATGTGAGACGTCTTGATTTTCCGGTGGATCCTTATCAGGCCTTTAAATGTGACGTGCCCGGTATTCAGTCTTATCTGTACTTTGTGGTGAACGATGCTTTTTATCCGGAATACAACGAACAAAATGCTGAATTGCCGAAAGAAGTGATTGTTTGTAGCCTGAAAGAGGCTGCGGAAAAATATCCCGACCTGATGGCAAAATACTACGGTCGCTTGTCGACACAAAAACAGGATGGTCTGGTTGCTTTTAACGGAGCCTTTGCGCAAGACGGTTTCTTTATGTATGTGCCTAAAAATGTACAGCTCGACCGTCCGGTGCAGTTGGTTAACATCATGCGTGCTGATGTCGATTTTATGGCCAATGCGCATAACCTCATCATCCTCGAAGAGGGTGCAAAAGCACAATTGTTGGTTTGCGACCATACGGTTGACGATGTGCGCTTTGTCTCCAACCGGGTTACAGAGGTTTTTGTGGCTGAGAATGCTACTTACGAGCATTATAAATTAGAGAACACCCACATCAAAACGACCAATTTGTCTACCTTGCTGATTGAACAGCAGGCCTCATCAAATGTGCTGGGCAACGTTATAACCCTGCATAACGGCTTGACTCGTAACAGCATTGAAATTGCGCTGAATGGAGAAAACTGCGAAACAGAACTTTGCGGGATGGTCATTGCAGATAAAAAACAGCAAGTAGATAATTTCACTTCTGTATTGCATAACATGCCGAACTGCCATTCGAATGAGTTATTTAAATATGTGTTGGATGATGTTTCAAAAGGAGCATTTACCGGCAGACTCTATGTCGCTAAGGATGCACAGAAAACACGGGCATATCAAACCAACCGGAATATCCTGCTGAATCGTACCGCGAAGATGCGTACCAAACCCCAGCTTGAGATTTATGCCGATGATGTGAAATGTTCGCATGGTGCAACCATTGGTCAGCTCGATGAACAAGCGATGTTTTACATGCGTACCCGCGGTATTCCTTACGAAGAAGCCCGTTTACTCCTGATGTTCGCCTTTACCGCTGATGTTATTGATAATATCCGTATCCCGGCACTTGCCGACCGTATGAAAATGCTGGTGGAGAAGAGACTGAGAGGTGAATTGTCAAAGTGCGAAGGATGCACGATTTGCCAGTAAACCGGGAAAAGTATTAAAAACAAAAAACAGCATGCAGTTTAGATTGCGTGCTGTTTTTTTATGAAATTTATTTTACATTTGTGCAATTATAGAATAAATATTCAATACATGCGGAATCTGATACTTATTTTGTTGGTGCTTTTACTGCATTCCTGTGCTACAATCTTGAATAACGAGTATACCATCCTGACCGTACATACCGACAAGCCAACCCAAATCAAATATGAAAACTTTGATTTAACTGTCAACAAGAAACAGGGTATAATGGTAAAAAGAGGCCCGGAATCATTGATAATTGAAGCGAAACAGGATTCTTTAGAGAAAACCTTTGTGCTGAGTCCACATTTATCGGGTACGCTGTGGCTAAATGTATATAACTATGGAGCAGGGTTAATAGTAGACTACTTTTCACCTAAGAAGTATGCTTACCAAAAAGAATTCTTTCTGGATTTTATGACTTCCAACCCTAAGCCGGAAAAATTCTTACCACAACGGAAAGGGCAGCTTTACCTCAATTATTCAATTCCGTTTTTAAATTGGTTTAGCATGAGTCCTGTTAATGAAGGAAGGAAACAAAGTGCTGGATTTTTTGGCACTGACTTAGGTGTTGATTACAATTATAAGAATAACAAATTTGTGAGTATTAATTATGGATTCTTAATTGATTTTCCTATGCCCTTGCTTTTACCATTAGAGTATTTTTTTTCTTATGAAACCATGAATGCTGAATACTTTACAATTTCAGATAACATAAGGTTGAAAAATATTTCATTGGGATACGGACTTTCATATAGCGAAAACTACTGGGGATACCACCATATAGAATGGTTTTCTCCTGATGGCGATGTTGAGCAATCTGTTGATTATTCCCGGGAGACAAAGCAAGGGATGTTGGGTTTGAACTTAAATGTTCAATGGAGACTTAAAAAACATTTTCACTTGGGACTGAATTACCGACATGGGATCTATCGGTTATATCCCAATTCGGGTTTCGGTTATGAGCATAATGCTTCAATCGGGTTAATCTGGAAGTTCAAGGTGTTGAAATAATACCTTCAGTCTAAAAACAAACCATCTGACAACGCTATGTCAGATGGTCTGAGTCAAAAAATCATAAAAGTTAAATAAAAAATGGTATTATAGCATCAGCAAAAATGTTGCCGAATTTATAGCGGCTAACGGTTTTCCCTGAATATTTTGAGAAGAGAAGGTATTCATCATTTCTTCTTTTGTCATTTTTCCGGTCATCCAGATGCAGTTAAACTCATTCAAATCTTTGGTTATAATGAGCATATCTGCATTGTCATTTCCGGTTACCCGATAATAGATATTGACCCTCTCGCCTTTGTCCCGAACTTCAACAGCCGATTCAAATTTTCCGTTTGAGACAATTTGTTCAATCTCTCTGATTATATTTTTCATAATGGCAGATTCCGATGCGGCTTCAAGGGTTAGAATCTTCAACCCGTTTAATTTGGAAAGATTCTTTTGGTCGGATTTAGAAACACCTCCAACAATAGAACCCAGGTTAATCATACCCTTATTGATGGATACATATTGAAACCGTTCGTCGTCGGCATATTTATCGAAAAACTTCTGTAAGGATTGTGCTTGTATTGTTATTGCCGTAAAAAGCAGGGTAACAAGGAGTAATATTGTTTTTTTCATATTGTTGTTTGTTTTTAATCGTTCATCGTTCAATATTTATTTGCTGTTATATGTTTGTTATTCGAGGATAAGTATTTGTTTGATGTTGTTGATTTCAGTTTTAATTTCGCCCATTTTTTTTGCTGGTTTCAAACTGTTTTTTACGGTTTGAATGCTTTCAAGCGGTTGTAGTTTGTCTCCCAGTATTTGTCCCACTTTGTTAATTTTTGATTGTGCAATCTGTTGTGCCAGCTCATGGTCATTGATTCGTGTCCCGTTTACAATCGCATAATCTCCCTGAAAAACTGGTGATCCGAAAAGCCATAATGCCAGTAAAACAGCGGCCGCCACTCCACTACCGGCATATATCCACTTTTGGAGGAAGAACTGCCGGGGTTTACTTTGCAGTTTATTTGCCATTGTTTCAGAGGCTTCGATTTTGAAAGCATCAAACAGGGGCTTGTAAGCCAGGTGTTCAGGAGCAACCTTATCGGATTTAAAATAGAGTTTAAGTATATTTTCCTCCTCAACGGATGTTTCTCCTTTAAAATATTTGTCAAAAATTTTATTCAGGTATTCCATGTTTTTTCCTCCACAAGTTTAGTTTCTTTTAAAAGTTGATCTCTGATTTTTTGTCTCGCCCTCGATAGGTTCACGCTTACTGCATTTTCACTGATCCCTGTTACAAAAGCTATATCTTTTAGGTCCATACCTTCTACATCCCTCATCCTGATAATTGTTCGTTGCAATTCGGGAAGACTGTCAATCATGTGACACACCCTTTTTGCCATATCTTTCTGTTCCGTATGTTCGTATGGATTTAAATCATCATATACAATTTCTGTTGGGAACTCATAGTTTTCATGTTTTTGTCTGATTATATCAAGACATTGATTTCGCATCGAACGCATTACAAAAGCCGGTATATTTTCTACCTGATTCAACTGAGTTCTTTTTTCCCACAATCTTAAATTCAAATCCTGAACAGCATCACGCGCTGCATCCTCGTTTCGCAATATTGATTTAGCGAGCCGGAACAGTTTGTCTGTCAAGGATAATATTTGAGTTGTAAATTGTGTTTTTTCCATACATTACTATGACGGATAAGGTCTGGATTTCTTACATCAGGACTGAAATATTTTTTTGTATCATACTCCGACTTATGTATTTCCGTGTAAACTGTAAAAAAATACAGGCAAAAAGTAAAAATATGACATTGAAAATTGTAGATTGATTAATAATTTACACAAATGTATTAATTTTGTGCGGAAAATAAAAATTGAAATACTATTTCGTTTGTTTAAAAGATCTTAGTTTAATCTCTGTAAAACTATCCTGTTTATGTTACAATCGGTTCAAGTTACTGTCGCCTTAACCCTTTTACTTACTTCATTGTTGGTTATTCTCCGGAATAGGAATAAGAAGATAAGGCAAACTCTTCAAAAAAATAAATCTAATGAGAATACCCCAAGGCTTAAAATCGAGCAACTCCGTGAAATTGCAGAAAAGCTGGATTTGATTTTAAAAGAAAATAAAATGTATACAAATCCGGAATTGTCGATTAATGATGTTGCCGAGATGTTAGGTACAAACCGTACGTATGTTTCTAGCTCAATAAATATCTTTTACAATCAGAACTTCTGTTCGTATATCAATCAGTTTCGGCTAAATGAGGTCAAAGAAACATTGATTGAGGAAGGTAAGGTCTCACAAAAAGAGCTTGCTGAGAAATGCGGATTTGGTTCTATTGATACCATGAAAAGGGCTGTTAAGCAAAAAACAGGTTTAAATATGAAAGACTGGAAAGAATTCGTATACAAGGAATGTTTAGATAACAATAATTCCAATTAGTTATGCTCCGGGTGCGCTGTTGTGCGAGTTCAACTCTTTAAGAATCGGATTTTGATGGTTATATATAACACAAAATTGTAAATGCCCCGATAAAATATTACTTTTGTGTTCAAAATCAAATAACCAACATGAATATACTACTTCTCGGTTCAGGAGGACGTGAACATGCGCTTGCCTGGAAAATGGCTCAGAGTCCGGCATTAAACAAATTATTTATAGCTCCGGGAAATCCCGGTACGGCAACTTTGGGGACAAATATACCTGTTTCTGCGGATGATTTTCCAGCGATAAAAAAGCTTGTATTGGAAAATGCCGTCGACATGGTGGTAGTTGGACCGGAAGATCCGTTGGTGAAAGGTGTTGTTGATTTTTTTAGAGCGGATGAAAATTTGATGGATATTCCAGTGATTGGACCGGATAAAATTGGTGCTCAGCTTGAAGGCAGCAAGGACTTTTCCAAGCAATTTATGTTCAGACATAATATCCCAACTGCAAAATACCTGAGTGTAACCAGTATGAATTTACAGGAAGGTGTTGACTTCCTGAAAACGATGCAAGCGCCTTATGTGTTGAAAGCGGATGGATTGGCTGCGGGAAAAGGAGTGCTCATCTTGAATGATCTGGATGAAACGATTGCGGAATTAAAGCACATGCTTGATGGGAAATTCGGTGCTGCCAGTAAAACGGTGGTGATAGAAGAGTTTCTCTCCGGAATTGAATGTTCTGTGTTTGTGATCACGGATGGGAAACATTATCAGATTCTACCGGAAGCAAAAGATTACAAACGCATCGGAGAAGGGGATAAGGGTCTGAATACAGGTGGTATGGGGGCTGTTTCGCCGGTTCCTTTTGCTGATGAAATTTTCATGCAAAAGGTAGAAGAACGCATTATCAAACCAACGGTTGAAGGATTATACAGTGAAGGAATCATCTACAAAGGTTTTATTTTCTTCGGACTGATAAAAGTGGGTAATGAACCTTATGTAATCGAGTATAATGCCCGTATGGGTGACCCGGAAACAGAGGTGGTGATGTTGCGATTGAAATCGGATTTTGTAGATTTGTTGAAAGGTGTTGCAGAAGGCAATCTGAACGAGAAAACAGTTGAATTTGATGAACGCGCAGCCGTAACAGTGATGCTTGTTTCCGGAGGGTACCCGGAGGATTATGAAAAAGGGAAAATAATTTCAGGTCTGGAAAAAGTTGAAGGTAGCATTGTCTTTCACGCGGGCACAGCATCGAAAGACGGGAATATCGTTACTTCAGGAGGACGTGTATTGGCAATCAGCTCTTATGGAAAAACGAAAGAAGAAGCACTTGCTCAATCTTTTAAGAATGCAAAACTGATTGATTACGATAAGAAGTATTTCAGATCGGACATTGGATTTGACTTATAAAATGCAAAGCTGAATCATGGCAAAAATACTAATCATCGACGACGAACGAAGTATCCGCAATACACTGAAGGACATTCTTGAATTTGAGAAGCATCAGGTGTTGGTGGCGGAAAACGGGAAGCTGGGACTTGATATGGCTTGTAACCAGCTGTTTGATGTGATTTTCTCGGACATCAAGATGCCTGAGATGGATGGAATTGAACTGCTTTCAGCATTGAAAGAAAAAGAAGTGGAAGCACCTGTTGTGATGATTTCGGGTCACGGTAATATCGAAACAGCAGTGGAATGCATTAAAAAAGGAGCCTTCGATTTTATTGAAAAACCGATTGACCTCAATCGGCTCCTGATAACCGTGAGAAATGCGCTGGATAAAAGTACACTCGTAACAGAAACGAAGATATTGAAGAAAAAGGTGGCTACGAAGCACCAAATGATTGGTCAGTCACCTGCCATACAGAAAGTCAGGGAAATGATCGAGCGGGTGGCGCCAACAGATGCCCGTGTGTTGATTACCGGTTCGAATGGTACTGGAAAAGAGGTGGTAGCCAGATTGCTTTATGAAAAAAGCAACCGTGTCGGCGCTCCTTTTGTCGAGGTGAACTGTGCTGCGATTCCTTCGGAGCTTATTGAAAGCGAGTTGTTCGGGCATGAAAAGGGATCATTTACATCAGCCATAAAGCAGCGCATCGGTAAGTTCGAACAGGCCGATGGTGGGACAATCTTCTTAGACGAAATTGGAGATATGAGTCTGTCGGCACAAACGAAAGTGCTTCGCGTGTTGCAGGAAAACGAGTTGACACGCGTTGGGAGTGATAAAAGCATCAAAGTAAATGTGCGGGTTTTTGCAGCAACGAATAAAAATCTAAAAGCCGAGATTGAAAAAGGAAATTTCAGGGAAGATTTATATCATCGACTGAATGTCATACCCATTCATGTGCCGGATTTGGACGACAGGAAAGAAGATATTCCATTGCTGGTAGAGCATTTTGCGGAACTGATATGTACCGAACAGGGAACGCAACTGAAAAGATTTGAGGACAGTGCAGTTGTTTTATTGCAACAAAAAAATTGGAACGGGAACATTCGGGAGTTGAGAAATGTTGTAGAAAGACTGATTATCCTCGGAGGAAATCCGATTACGAAAGAAGAAGTAAATTTATTTGCATAAAATAACAGTGCCGGATTTGGCAATGATAAAACTGAAAATCCATGAAATCAATTGATGAATTGAAAATAGCCATTTGCAGCGATCATGCGGGATATGAACTGAAAATCAGATTAATTGAATTTATAAATTCAAAAAATGTCAATGAGTTGAAAGATTTCGGCGCTTTTACTGCGGAAAGTTCAGATTATCCCGACTATGCACATCCCATGGCTTCTGCAGTTGAAAATCAGGATTATGATTTTGGCATTTCAATCTGTGGAACCGGGAATGGAATTAGTATGACGGTTAATAAGCACGCCGGAATACGTGCGGCACTGTGCTGGACTCCCGAGATCGCCCGGCTTGCCCGTTTGCATAACAATGCTAATGTGCTCTCGCTGCCTGCCCGTTTTGTCTCTTTCGAAGAGGCCTGTGAAATGGTGGATGTATTTTTTTCTACTGATTTTGAAGGAGGAAGACACCAAAGACGAATCGATAAAATTTCATGCTGATGCAAAGAACAGAAATATCTACATTAGGTGAGTTCGGACTGATTAAACACCTGACCGAAAAGTTTTCCATCAAAAACTCAACCACTTTAAAAGGTGTCGGAGATGATGCAGCTGTACTGGAATACAAGGACAAACAGGTGCTTGTTACCACAGATCTGTTGCTCGAGGGCATTCATTTCGATTTGGTTTATACTCCGCTGAAACACCTGGGCTACAAAGCTGCTGTGGTGAATTTCTCAGATATTTACGCCATGAACGGTCAGCCGAAACAAATTACGGTTTCTATCGGGGTGTCGAAACGCTTTTCTGTTGAAGATTTAACGCAGATTTACGATGGAATTGAACTGGCTTGCCAGCATTACGGGGTTGATTTAATCGGGGGCGATACTTCTGCTTCGCTGACTGGTTTAACCATCAGCATCACCTGCATTGGCGAAGGTGAAAAGGACAAAGTAGTGTATCGTAATGGCGCTAAAGCGAATGATCTCATTTGTGTGTCCGGAGATTTGGGATCTGCTTATATGGGTTTGCAATTGCTTGAAAGGGAGAAGATTGTTTTCTCAGCGAATGCGGAATCACAGCCTGATTTCGATGGAAAAGATTATATTTTACAACGGCAACTAAAACCCGAAGCCCGCAAGGATATTATAGAGGCACTTGCAAATATGGGAGTTGTACCAACTGCCATGATGGATATTTCCGATGGACTTTCCTCTGAATTGATTCATATTTGTACGCAAAGTAATACTGGCTGCCGGATTTATGAAGATAAAATACCCATCAATTATCAGGCAGTGGTGATGGCGGAGGAGCTGAATATGAGCATCGTTATGGCGGCATTAAACGGTGGAGAGGATTATGAATTGCTTTTCACAGCTTCGATTGATGATTACGAAAAGATTATTGCCATGGAAGGTGTCGGCATCATCGGTCACATGACCAAACCGGAACTCGGACTGAATCTGATTGGCCGTGAAGGGGAAGAAATTGCCCTGAAAGCCCAGGGGTGGAATTCACTGCAATAAATTCCTGATATATTACAAACAGCATTATACCAAATGCATCTTACTGAATCTCATATTATATTGTTTGATGGAGTGTGCAATTTATGTATAGGGATTGTTAATTTTATAATAAAAAGAGACTCGGAAAAGAAGTTCAGATTTGCGGCACTGCAATCAGAAAGCGGACAAATGTTGTTGAATAAATTTGGTGTTTCCTCAACAGATATAAACACCTTAATTTATATCTCCGGAGAGAAATGTTTAGACAAATCGTCAGCTGCTTTGCAAATTTTAAACGATTTAGGAGGAGTCTGGAGATTATTTTACGCCTTTATTTATATTCCGGCGCCAATCAGAGATTTTTTATATCATCAGATTACAAAAATACGATACCGGATATTTGGAAAGAGAAGTTCCTGTATGGTTCCCTCTTCCGGGATTAAAGAATGGTTCTTGATCTGATTGAAAACAAATACAATAATTATAACGTAATTTATAACTTCATTAGGGGGGATAAAATGGCTGAACCAAGAATATACCATCCAATAATGAGGGCAAAAGCGTCCCAGCCAAATACGATTAACAATAAGACGCACCCCGCTAAAAAGATATATTGCATCCTGTTTTGATTCCATTTCAGACTCTTGAATTTAAGAGAGAACATCGGAAGTTTTGATACAAGCAATCCGCTCAGGACAATTGTTAACGCTATTGTTAGCAACGGATTAACGATCAACCATGCTGAGAATGAATAGCCCATCCCTGCCCAGAATATGGCATTGGCGGGGGTTGGCAGTCCGATGAAAGAAGTCGTCTGATTTTCGTCGATATTAAACTTCGCCAGCCTTAATGCTGAAAATACCGGAATAATGAATCCGGCAAACTTAAGCCATTCCGGAAGTTGACTTTGTTCGACTAATGAAAAAACGATAACGCCGGGAGCAAGTCCGAAACTGATGACATCAGCCAAAGAATCCAGTTCCTTACCCATGGGCGAGTAGGCTTTTAATGCACGGGCAGCAAGGCCGTCGAGAAAATCGAATAAACCGGCAATCAGGATGGCAAAAAAGGATACGGTGAAATTTCCATTGAAAGCATAATACACCGCCACGCTTCCTGTAAACAGGTTGAGCATGGTGATGAAATTTGGAATGTGTTTGCGTACAGTCATTTATTCTTTGTTTTTACTGTCGATAATGATGGTTACCGGGCCATCGTTTACAAGTGAAACCTGCATATCAGCCCCGAAAACGCCTGTTTGAACAGTCTTTTTGGAAATTTTTTCCAATGACATGCAAAAGTACTCATACAATGGAATCGCCTGCTCCGGTCTGGCTGCCTTAATATAGGAAGGTCTGTTGCCTTTTTTGGTTGAGGCATGCAGGGTAAACTGACTGACAACCAAAATTTCCCCGTTTATATCCAACACGGAACGATTCATTACCCCGTTTTCGTCGTCAAAGATACGTAAATTAACCAACTTTGTTGCAAGCCAGTCCGCATCAGTTTGGTTGTCGGCCTCTTCGATGCCAAGCAGTACCAACAAACCCATTCCGATTTCTCCATTGATTTTCTGCTCAATGGTCACGGAAGCCCGGCTAACCCTTTGTACGACTATACGCATGAAAACATTTACTATATGTTCATTTACAATTTACTATTCTCGTCAGGATACCGCAACATGTTTACTCTATACCTAATTCCTGTTTTAATTTTTTGGGTAATCCCGCAACCACGAGATCATAAGAATGGAGAATAAGTTCGCAAAGCATTTCTGTAGAAATAGCGGGATCAATCCTGACAGAGTTCCAGTGTTTTTTATTGAAATGATACGCAGGTGTGATGCAATCATATTGCTCCCGCAAAGCAATTGCTTTTTCCGGGTCACATTTCAATGCAATCTGTGGTTCGGGATTATCCAGTGGAATGAGTGCAAACATCTTACCCTGAACTTTCAGTACTAAAGATACATCGTCGAAAGGGAAGTGTTCGGTAACACCCTTTAAACTGATGCAGTATTCACGGAGTTCTTCAAGGTTCATGATGTGTTTTGGGATTTGGTGTAGTAGTGGTTAATGGTAAGTGGTAAGTGGTTAGTTGTTATCACTAACCACTAACCACTATCCACTATTTAATGTTGCCTTCGGCAATCAGGTATTCAGCAATTTGAACAGCATTCAGGGCAGCGCCTTTCTTGATTTGATCGCTAACACACCAGAAAGTAATACCATTCGGGTTTGCCAGGTCTTTGCGGATGCGACCCACATGAACAGGATCTTTTCCTGACAGGAATAATGGCATCGGATATTTCTTCTCAGCCGGATTGTCGATAACCTCTACGCCAGCAGCAGCAGCAAAAGCGGCACGGGCTTCTTCCACCGAGATTGGTCTTTCTGTTTCAGCCCAAACGCTTTCAGAGTGCGCACGCAAAGCAGGAACACGTACACAGGTAGCGCTGACTTCCACATCCGAATGCATGATCTTACGTGTTTCGTGGTACATTTTCATTTCCTCTTTGGTATAACCATTGTCGGTAAATACATCAATTTGCGGAATCAGGTTATAAGCCAGCTGATAGGCAAACTTGCTGACGGTCGGTTGTTCTCCGGCTAATACCTGACGATACTGAAGTTCGAGTTCGTCCATAGCGGCAGCACCAGCACCTGAAGCGGCCTGATAAGTCGAAACATGTACACGTTTGATATGCGACAAGTCTTCGATAGCTTTCAATGCAACTACCATCTGGATGGTGGTGCAGTTCGGGTTCGCGATAATACCGCGAGGACGATTTTTCGCGTCAGCAGCATTTACTTCCGGAACTACCAGGGGTATATCATTTTCCATGCGGAAAGCGCTTGAATTGTCGATCATTACGGCTCCGAATTTGGTTATGTCTTCAGCGTACTCTTTAGAGATACTTGCTCCTGCCGATGTAAACACGATGTCAAAACCCTTGAAATCATCACCGTGCTTCAATTCCTTCACGGTCAATTTCTGTCCTTTGAACTCATACACATTTCCCGCACTACGTGAAGAACCAAATAAAGCTAATTCAGTCATGGGGAAATTACGCTCTTCGAGTACGCGTAAAAACTCCTGGCCTACGGCGCCGCTGGCACCAACAATTGCTACTTTCATTTTTTTAATTTATTTTATGGTGATTTCTGTTTTTATTGTTTCGTAAAACCATACCTTTGCTATGGTTATTTAACCCTAAACCAATCAGTCGGTTAAGCTGTAATTAGCGACTGCAAAAGTAATTCATTTTAATAGATTTGACAACCTTATGAAAAGTTACATGCTGTTTTTTTTGTTAATTGCGCCATTTTTTTGTTTTGCGCAGGTCTTAGAGTCATTTTCTGACGGAAATTTCACCCAAAATCCGACCTGGACGGGCACTACATCCAATTTTATTGTAAACAAAGCTTTTGAGTTGCAATCTGCTGCTCAGGGGGCTTCTGCTTCTTACCTGTTCACTCCGTCAGCAGCAGTCCAACATGGCGTTTGGGAATGCCGCTTGAAAATTGATTATCCAACTTCTTCCTCAAATTATGTTTGTCTGTACATCATTTCTGATGTTAATGTATTAGAAAACGGATTAAAAGGCTATTTTGTTCAGGTGGGAGGTACCAATGATGAGGTTTCGCTGTATGTACAGGAAGGTACGCAAAAAGTAAAAATAATCGATGGAGTTGATAAACGAACAGATGGAAAGCCGTTGGAAATCCATGTGAAAGTCACACGGGATAGTCTTTCTGTATTCAGGTTGTATTCAAAACTTTCATCTGAGACTGATTACTTTCCTGAGGGTGAGGTGCTAAACAACAAAGTGCTGAGGTCAAAATACTTCGGACTTTCATTTACGAACTCGGCTACAACCGGCAATTGCTATTTTTTTGATGATATAAAGGTTTCCGGATCAATAATGCCGGATCATATTTCTCCTGAACTCACAAAAGTGAAAATTATGAGTCAGAACAGACTCAGATTAAATTTCTCTGAACCCGTTGATTTCTCTGATTTTCAACTTACTATAAATGGAGAGTTCTGTAACGTAAATTCGTTGCAAATAGCAGATAATCAGGAGTCGGTGGAAGTTGTTATGGATGTTGAATTTCAAACGGGTATACCTTACGAAATAGAAGTGATAGGATTGAAGGATGAAGCAGGAAATTCTCTTCGTAATACCAGCAAAGTGACTGGCTTGTCTGAGCCTCTGAATGTTGGAGATGTGGTGTTCAATGAAATCATGTTTCATCAGGCTGATTCAGCTGCTGAATACATTGAATTTTATAACCGGTCCGGAAAGGTTATCGATATGTCCGGTATGGTTTTCACAACCCTGAAGTCTGACGGATCACTCAATTCAGGCAACAAAATACCAACTGAAACCTTGATTTTTCCCAGTGATTATCTTGCAGTGACAAATGATACGGGGGCTGTGAGAAAGTATCATGCTTGTCCTCCTGATGCTAAAATTATACAATCCGGTTGGAGTGCTTTAAATAACGAGTCTTCGACGCTTGTGTTAACGAATCCCGCAAAAGATACGATTGTCGATTCATTCAGGTATGATGTTTCTATGCATCATGTGTTGGTGAAAAATCCCAAAGGAGTAGCGCTCGAACGGATAAATCCTGCCTGGCCGGTTCAGGATGTAAATAACTGGCATTCTGCAGCCAGTTCTCATAACTACGGAACACCGGGTTTTATAAACTCACAATATAGAAATATGGATGAATTGTCGGAAGAGGGTGATCAGTCTTTTTATCTTGAGAGTACGGTTTTCTCCCCCGATAATGACGGAAATAATGATGTGTGTGTCCTGCATTATAATTTCCCGGAAACCGGTAATGTGTTTAATATCTGCATTCTGACACCTGCCGGTGAGAAGGTGTTTTCATTAGTGGAGCAATTTATATCCGGTCAGGAGGGGGTGCTGACCTGGGACGGAAGAAACCGGAGAGGACAGTTGGCAAACATCGGGGTATATGTTTTTTATATCGAAATATTCAATCCAAACACAGGGAAAAGAAAATGCATGAAACTTCCGGTCGTACTTTCATCCCGATAATTTTGTATTAATTAACACCTAATATCCGAGAAATCAGCTATCTTTGCACACGTTTAAAAAAATTATAAATTAGAATTAATGGATAAAATAAGTTATGCGTTGGGGGTTAGTTTGGGAAATAACCTTAAGAACAGCGGTTTTGAAGGGTTGGATTATCAGAAACTGGCAGATGGAATCAGACATGTGATTCAAAAGGAGAAGCTTGAAATGAGTATACAGGAAGCCCAGGCAATCATCAACGATTATTTTCAGCAATTACAGGAAAAAGCATTCGAGCAAAACATAAAAGAAGGAAAGAACTTCCTCGTTGAAAATGCCAAAAGAGCGGAAGTGAAAACGACTGCAAGCGGACTTCAGTACGAGATTATCAAAGAAGGAAAAGGACAGACACCTGCTGCTTCCGATCGCGTAAAAGTTCATTATCACGGTACCTTAATCAATGGAAATGTATTTGACAGCTCAGTAAATCGTGGAGAGCCTGCTACATTCGGTGTTACCCAGGTAATTCAGGGATGGGTGGAAGCATTACAACTGATGCCTGTCGGTTCGAAATGGAAATTGTATATCCCCTCGGAACTGGCCTATGGTGCTCAGGGGGCTGGTCAGTCCATTGCACCTCATACAACTCTAATCTTTGAAGTCGAATTACTCGACATTGTTTAATTCTGAAATTCTGCTGAAAATAACATCAATAAAACTTAAATGAGAAAATTACTCCTTGTGATGCTTGCAATGGCCGTAGTGGTAGCTGCAGGTGCGAAAGAAAAAAAGCCTAAAAAGGAAAAGAAATCAAAACAACAGATTGAAGTCGTATCGGAACCGGTGAATATCTTCAGTAATGAAGTTGACTCTATGAGTTACGCGTTGGCTGTGAATATCGCATCCGATTTGTCGAAGAACTTGAAGACGCTACCCAACGGGGCATATAATAGTGAATTGTTTTTAAAGGCGTTCAACGCTGTAATAAAAGGTGACTCTGTTTTGTTTTCAGTTGAACAATCCCAATCAATTTTACAGACCTATTTCACAGCTGCTCAGGAAAAGATGGCTTCTGAAAAGAAAGCAGAAGGGACAAAATTTCTGACAGAAAATGCTAAAAATCCGGCGGTACAAACAACCGCAAGCGGTTTACAGTATATTGTGTTAACAGAAACTGAAGGCCCAAAACCTCAGGCAACTGATAAAGTAAAAGTACACTATGAAGGAACCCTGGTTGACGGGACTAAATTCGACAGTTCATACGACAGGGGCGAGTCAATTGATTTCCCGCTGAATCAGGTAATCTCCGGATGGACAGAAGGTATTCAGCTGATGTCGGTAGGTTCAAAGTATAAATTTTTTATACCCTCTGAACTGGCTTATGGAGAACAGGGAGCCGGTGGAGTAATTCCTCCTTTCGCAACCCTGATATTTACAGTTGAGTTGCTGGAAATAAACCCTGCGGCTATAACAGATCAAATCAAAGAATTAGAAATTAAATAAATATACGGATATGAAAAAAAACAGCAATTTACTGATAGTTGCCATCGCGCTGGCTATCTTTTCTTTCAGTTCATGTAACGACGTAAAGCCGAAAGAAGTTTCCCTGAAAAACATGAATGACAGTATCAATTACACCCTTGGTCAATGGCAGGGAGATGTATTTAAACAACAGTATTTTGCCAATGATGAAGATGGTAAAAAACTGGAAGCCTTTATTAACTCTTTGGATAAAGCGTATGGAAATAAAGGAGGTGATGAAATGTACGACCTGGGTGTACAGGTAGGTAAATATTTTAACGATCAGGTGAAAAACGGCTATTTTGGCGATTCAACTTTGGTTGGAGATGTTGATATGGTGTTGGTTGGTCTGGTTAATGCCCTGAATGACTATCAGGAAGTTGTTTCCTCGTCACAGGCTGATTCAATTGTACAGGCTGTACAAATGAAGGTTCACTCCAAAATGTATGGTGCACCTAATAATTAATTCAATTTATTTACCTATTTTAAAAAAAGATTATATGAAACGAGTAAATATCATATTAACACTTGTAGCATTACTTGCATTGGTAGTGACTTCTTGTTCAGACTATAAAGCGAAATCAGTAAAACTGGAGTCTGATCTCGACAGCTTGAATTATGCTTTCGGATACGTAAATGGTAAAATTCTGAAAGATTATCATTTATCCAAAGATACAACCGGTGATGGAATTAAATCACTGATGAAGGGAATCAAAGACGGATTAAATCAAAAAGAAACTGTTGACAGCCTGAAGCAAGCAGTAGATTTGGGTTCTATGATTGGGAACCAATTGAGAACCAATACAGATTTCTATGGTGACTCTACCCTCACTATGGATTATAAATTATTGAGACAAGGTATGATAAACGGTGTTGCAGGTAGTGATGCCGGGATGACAGCCGACGAAGCAAGAGACTATTTCAATGGAACCATGGAAGCTCTTCAGGCGAAGAAAATGGAAGCTCAATACAACGATAACAAGGTTGCGGGTCAGAACTTCCTGACTGAAAATGCAAAGAAGGAAGGCGTGGTAACAACCGCTTCTGGTTTGCAATATGAAATAATCAAAAAAGGCAATGGTCCGTTACCAAAAGAGACTGATAAAGTCAAAGTACATTATCATGGAACTTTAGTGGACGGAACAGTTTTCGATAGCTCTGTTGATCGTGGTCAGCCTGCCGAATTTGGTGTGACTCAGGTTATCAAAGGCTGGGTTGAAGGTTTGCAGTTGATGCCGGTAGGATCTAAGTATAAATTCTATATTCCGCAGGAACTGGCTTATGGTTCTCAATCACAGGGACAAATTAAACCATTCTCTACGCTGATTTTTGAAGTGGAATTACTTGAAATTGTTAAATAAGACACGGATTTTTAAACTTTATTGTTTATATTTGCTCCACAAAAGTAATTCTCAGTTCAGTTATCAATATGGAAAAAATTGATCAGTTAGACCGCAAGATCATGCGTATCATCAGTCAGAATGCACGCATGCCTTTCAAAGATGTAGCTGAAGAGTGTGGGGTATCCCGTGCTGCAATTCATCAGCGTGTACAACGGCTTATCGATATGAATGTGATTACCGGTTCAGGATACACGGTAAATCCCAAAATGCTTGGCTACCAGATTTGCGTGTATATCGGGATCACACTTGAACGTGGTTCCATGTACAAGGAAGTGGTGAAGGAGCTGGAGAAAATTCCTGAAATTGTTGAGTCACAGTACACTTTAGGGCATTACACCATATTAATAAAGTTGTATGCCAAAAACGATGAACACCTGATGGAGCTGTTGAACGGAAAGATACAGGAAATCCCGGGTGTCGCTGCAACAGAGACACTTACATCTTTAGATCAACGTATCAGAAGAACGATTCCGATAGAATAACATCGGTTTAATAAATACAAATAACATCAACATGAGTAACATATAAGCTTCATTATATGTTACTTGTGTTTTTATATCATATATTAAAATTAATGGAAACAGTTGTTAGTGGCATCCGGCCGACAGGAAATTTGCATCTCGGAAATTATTTCGGGGCTTTGAAAAACTTTATCAATATGCAGAATGAGCATCATTGCTATTTCTTTATTGCCGATTACCACTCCCTGACTACGCACCCGACTCCGCAGGATTTGCACGGAAATGTAAAACAAGTATTGGTAGAGTATCTTGCAGCCGGATTAGACCCGGAGAAAGCAACTTTGTACATCCAAAGCGATGTTCCGGAAACTGCCGAACTGTATTTGTTTCTGAATATGAATGCCTATATCGGGGAATTGGAAAGATGTACTTCATTCAAAGATAAGATTCGTCAACAACCGCAAAATGTGAATGCCGGATTGTTGACTTATCCTACACTGATGGCTGCTGATATTATCATCCACAGGGCAACGAAAGTGCCGGTGGGAAAGGACCAGGAACAGCACCTCGAAATGACACGCCAGTTCTCTAATCGCTTCAACCGCATGTATAATGTGGATTACTTTCCCGAACCGCAGGCATTTAATTTCGGTCAGAATTTGGTAAAAATCCCGGGATTAAATGGTACCGGAAAAATGGGTAAATCGGAAGGAGAGGGTAATGCCATTTTTTTAGCAGATGAACCAGAAGCTATTCGTAAAAAAGTGATGAAAGCAGTGACTGACAGTGGTCCGACTGTTCCTAATCAGGAAAAACCCGAAGTCATTCAAAACATTTTCCAGTTGATGAGTGTGGTGTCATCCAAAGAAACTTACGATTATTTCGATGAAATGTATAATACTTGCCAGATTCGCTACGGGGACATGAAAAAACAACTGGCGGTCGATATGATACAGTTCACCGAACCTTTCCGCGAAAAAATCAAAGAACTGCTTAGCGACGAAGCCTATATTTCGAAGGTAGCCCGTATGGGAAAAGAAAAAGCACAGGAAAGTGCCGCTAAAACAATCAGGGAAGTGAGGGAGATTATTGGTTTCAAGAGTTTTTGATTCAGTGTTTTTGATTGATTTCTGAAAGTCAAATTATTATGAAGCTGTCCTCCTTGGGGCAGCTTTTTTTGTGAGCTTTATTTGGCAATAAACTAAAGTTTATTAACTTTGCAAACCAGAACCAACGATAACTATGAGGGAGTATATTTCAAAAGAAAGGAGAAGAATTGAAAAAGAACTGTTATTATATCTTAGAAAGTACAGATTCTATGCATCAAGATTTAAACGTTTAAATGACTTAGACACAATAATAAATGAGATAGTGAATGAGCTCAAAAGTGACATTTAAGTTTAAATTTATATTTGTGAAACACCACTAATAAACAGTATGACAACAGAGATGAAAGAAAAATTCGGGCGATTAAAAGAAATGGAATTAAATGCCCGTACAGATAAAGACAGATCAAAAATTCAGAAAGAATTTGATCGACTTGCTACCGAAGATCCGGAAGGGTTTGAAGATGCTTTTATAGAAAGTGCCCAATCGACTTTATACAGAGCTAAGAAGCTGAAGGTTAAAGATCAAATGAGTGAAATCTCGGAGATAGTCTCGATGTCGTATATTGCCAAAACTTATTTCAATAAAACAAAAAGTTGGTTGAGTCAACGAATCAACGAGTTGAACGTGAATGGCAAACCAGCACAATTTACGCCTGAGGAGCTTGAGATTCTGAATGCAGCTTTTCAGGATATATCAAAGAAAACAGGGGCTTTCAAGGTAACAAACTAAAGAATCCTGAAATCTTTTTTCAGGATTCTTTTATATATTTATCGATATATCACCACTTCATCCAGCATGGCCTGATTAACTTTTCCATCCATATTCTCATTATTATCCTCAAAAACAATGGATAATGTATTTTTTCCTTTAGTCAGATAAACAGAAAGCATGTTGCTATAACCCCAGTTCGACCATTCATCCTTGCCGCGTTGTGGGAAAATAAGTGCCCCGGCAAATTGATTATTTACATATAAATTTCGCAGGGCGCACCGGCTGTCGGTATTGACCGGTCCGTTGCCGTTGGCATAACGTATATGCAAGAGGTAATGTCCGCTTTCTTCTACTGTTGCGGTAACGTTAATGTTGCGATTTTTAGTACTGCTGATTTCAGCGAAACCGGTGCCATTGAAGCCTGAATATGGATAACCGGCGGGAGATACGAATTTCTCCATCTGAATAGAAATTCTTTTCTCCTCTGATAAAACTATTAGTGGTTCTGAAGCAAACGAGCATGTTCCTGATTCATCCACTGCGATTACCTGATAAGCGGCGTATGTTCCCGGATTTATCAGATAAGAAGTTTTTGTGATGGTATCAATGTTTTGTCCGTTTTTGATAATCAGATAACTCTTTGCATTGTTAACAGCTTCCCATGTGATCTGATTGTCCTTCTTTGATACAACAGGCATTTCAAGGGTAAACAGATTTTTTACTTTGTTGATTTGTTTGCCTGTGTTGGTATTGTTGGCAAGAACAATTCGGATGTGATGTTCCCCCTTAAGGTTGGCCGGAATTTCAGGCGCTGAACTTACCCCATCAATTTCGAAAGACTTAATTTGATTTCCAAAACCTTCCATTTCAATGTTCAGCAAAGCATTGCGGTAGCGGAAATTCTTCAGACTTCGTTTGCCTTTTAAAGCTTCAGGGACAAAAGGATGGAATTCTAACTTGCCAATCTGGAAATCCATTCCGAAGAGCACTTTATGAATCAGGGCGATGTTCCCTGAAAGGCTCCAGAGCATGATGCTGGAATTAATCTGAGTACCGGCAAAATCTCCTGTTTCAGCCACAAAGTTTTCCTTGTTGGTCAGAAAAAGTGCTGCGGGACGATAGATGGCGGCAATCTGTTCCATCACAGCAGTTTCATTTCCTGCTTTTGCTGAAGCTAAGGCCCAATAAGACTGTACAAAAGGCCAGATGCCGTTGTTGTGGTAGGGAGGAATGCCCGGAATCTGAGGATAGATACAAGAAGCCCCAAATGGTGTAACCGGCATGTTGGCAACTGCTTTTTGAATGTTTTCTCCTTCTGTTAATCCAAAAAGAATACAAAGAGCTTCACCTAATGTTTCAGATCGGGGCGATAGAATCAAATGGCTTCTTCCGTAGAGGTATTGACCGTGATAACCTTTATCGTTCATCCATAAGTGGTTTTCTATAGCGGATTTAATAGAGGATGCAATGCTGTCATACCTGGCAGCCTCTGCCGGTTTTTCGAGCAGTTTAGCCATTGCAAACAACACTTTGTTGGCCTGATAATGCACTGCATTGGTACCCAGGTTCTCTGATTGATAAATATCAGCCGGTTGCATCCACACAGGATAAGTTTGTTCGCGCCAGTCTAAGAACGATGATTCTCCTTTCATTAGTCCGGTTTGCGGATCCCTGGCATTCAACATATCATCTTCAACCGAATTTTTGATGATCTCATAGGCATATTCCATCCATGCGCGGTCGCCGGTGAATTTATAAACTTCCCATGCGGCAGTTGCCCACACGATACGATCGGTTGAGACAGGATAGGCGCCACCAGTTCCGGTATCCTGCACAATACGGTTATTCCTCACTTTACGCATCAGGCTTTTCTTTGCTACCTCAGGTTGCATATGGGCCATCGACAGGATGATGCTGTAACTGATGTCGCGTGTCCACACGCCCGCCCATTCTTTCCCGGTACGGAAAGTGCTGTCGGGTTCAATGGCCATCAACATTTCTTCGAGCGACATGTTATAAATGGCATCAGAAATCAGGTAATCTGATTGGTATTGTGGCAGACCGGAAAGATCTTTTGACAATTTCCATTTGTCCGGGCTGGTCTTTATGTCTTTTTTTGAGTTCATAATCAGCTTAATCTCATAAATGCCGTCGCCATCAGTATCTTTCATTTCAAGGTCATGCCGGGTGTAAAGATTACTGAAATCCCAACTGAGTGGCGCCGCACTTCCGGCAATGTAAACGCCTTTGAAATCCTGTTTGTTAAGTTTTTCTCCGTTGAATAATGTGAAGAAGCCTTGTTTCTCAAAATCAGATTTCATTTTGCGCAAATCGAGTCGGACAGTCCATTCCGTATTCTCCGGCAGATTTTCTTCCTCACTTATTGATGATGCCTGAATCAGTTGTTTCCCGAATTCAACTTCAGTAACCACCTTCCCATCAACCGGTTGCAGGGTAACTACATGGTCTTTTCCCGAGAGCATTTCATTATCGCGTGAGTTGATGCTGAACTTGAATTGCAGGGTTGGACTGTAACTGAGCGATTCCAGACTACGGTAATTTGAAGAAATCTCATAGGGAGATAAGGCGACGGCTTCAAATTCTCCCTGAATGACCCGATCGGGAAATATACTGTAAGCATTTGATTCATAAATTGCTTTGTGATTTCCTGAGCAGGCTGAACATAGTAGCCCTGCGCTAATTACGGCGGAATATAATAGATGACGATTCATGTGGATGTAAGTTTTACCGGTTGATCAATATCCTTAATAGGTTTTTGATTATTTAATGATGCTGATGTTTGATACTGAAATAGTTGATGGCAATTGGATATGACAGACTCCGGTGGATTTGTTCCAGTACCAGCGAATGGTATTATCGGTATCATACCAGACTGCTTCGATTTTTTCCTGTCGTACGGACTTTATTTTCTTGCCATTCACCAATATTTGCTTCGGAGCTTTATCTGTATGCAGACAAATGCCTGTTTTTCGGTTTTCGCTTTTCATAAAGCCGTTGCGATTGTCTGTTTTCAGTTCTATTTCATAAGCATTTGTACGATTGGTACACCTGATAGTGGTTTTGCTGAATAAATCCTGCTGATAGCCATTAGTTTCACCATCATCTTCATATAATTCAAACGAAGCGGTACGGCCTTCAGCAGCAGGATATATGTTGAACAGTACCGGAGCGTTTTTCTTTTCCCCGATGTATTGTTGTACCGGCATTTCAGGAATGACCGAACCTTTTTTTACAAACAGGGGGATAGTTCTCAGACTTACAGGATAATTTATCCATTGCTTGCCTTTATAGACTGTTTTTCCATCGTTATAATCGATCCATTCTCCCTGAGGGAGATAAATCCGTTTTGTAGAAGCTTCTTTTTCAACCACAGGTGCGACAAGTAAATTACTTCCGAGCAGAAATTGTTCATTCAGATTGGTTGTTTCAGGATCGTCGGGATATTCCAGCAACAAAGCACGGATAAGCGGCAGGCCGGTATCATAAGCCTCACGGGCTGTGGTGTAGAAGTAGGGATGTAGTTTATATTTCAGTTCGATGGCTTCCCTGCTCAGTTTCTCGGCTACTTCACCAAATGTCCATGGTTCAGCAGCATTATCTCCTTCGTGATGCGCACGGCTCAGGGGATTGAAAACGCCGAACTGCATCCAGCGAACGTAAAGTTCTGCCATAGCTTCACGGTCGGTAATGTCGCCGCAGTAGCCTGAAATATCAGTTGTCCAGAAAGGAATAAGCCCCATACCCGCTGATTGTGCCAACGGTAGCTGGGCAGCCAGCAAACTCCAGCCGGCGCTCACATCACTCCCGTTTCCCGAATCGCCTGACCAGCCGAAAGTGTAGCGTTGCATACCCGCGTAAGCAGCCCGTGTCATTTGAAACACCCGTTTCCCCGGATTCTTTTTTTCGAACTGTTCTGTTACCACTTTGTCCCAGGTCAGTCCGTACACATTGTGAATCTCGTCATGCATACCGGCATGGTGTTTCATAAACAAGCGGTCAACATCTTCTTCGTTGCTCCATGCCGGTTCGCCCATGTCGGTCCAGAAACCTTTCACACCATCATCCAGTACTTTTTGCTGATAATTGCCCCACCAGTCAGCCACTTCAGGTTTGGTAAAATCAACCACGCCACAGTTGCCTCCCCATGGCCATGGCATATCATAACTTGTTCCGGTGCGGATATCTTTCACAAAATAACCCAGCGAATCAGCTTCTTTCCATTGTTTTACATTGTTTTGAGAAATCACAGGATCCTGTGATACAATCATTTTAAATCCCTGTGTTGCCAAATCTTCAACCATACCTTTCGGGTTGGTGTAGTTTTCTTTTCTCCATTCAAAATCCTGCAAGTGCTGTGTCCATCCGATATCCTGATAGATGATGTCGCAGGGAATCTGTCTTTTCCTGAATTCAGCAGCCACTTCCCGGGCAAGATCTTCTCTGGTGTACAAACCACGGCATTGAGCAAAACCCAGCGCCCATGCAGGAGGCATAATAGGCTTACCTGTCAGATCAGTATACCGTTGGATAATTTTTTTATAAGTTGGACCGAAGATGAAATAATACAACATTTCGCCACCCGGAGCGCTGAAGCTGTAATAATCGTCAGATTTGCTACCGAAATCAAATTCACTCTTATAGGTATTGTCAAAGAAAATCCCGTAGCCATAATTGCTCATGAAAAAGGGGATACTTTTATATAATGGATCTTCGTTGACACCATAGCAGGGACGGTCGCTGTTCCACATCCTGAAAGTCTGGCCGCGACGGTTGAGCGATCCGCTTTTTTCTCCCAGGCCAAAGA
>JAKIYP010000131.1 GCA_022708505.1 Bacteroidota bacterium | reverse complement strand
GTTAACCGACAAGATTCTACCTGGTAAATCCATCTGTGAAACTGAAAGGTTGCCTGACCCCGGTGCTTTGACAGTGAGAATAATCTGATGACCAATTTTGACGACTTGCGAACTCAAACCAGCATTCTCCTCTACGGCAAATAAAGTGGTTGCATCTTTCAATAATACAATTTGATGTGTCATACCTCTAGTGCCATTCACATTCACTTTGAGTGTGACAGGAGATATGACAGATTGTACTTCTATCGATGATGATGTTGATAAAATTGTTGTTGCGCCTCCGGAATATAGCTTTACTGTAATGGGGTCTGTGCAAAGTTGGGTTGGATCCGAAACACCGATAACAATTGAATCGTTCGTTTCCTGTACGATCACTGATGCTTTTTTGTTGCACGAAATATATGGTTCACCGGCTATGTTCAGTGTCTGGGCACTAATATTATTCCAGAAGTTAACCGCTGTAATACCCAGTTTGCGCTCACGAACAGCATGTTGATTATTCGTGTTTGCCAGTATCTCGATATCCGGATTTTGAGCATAGGACTGAACTGCTGATTTTGTCAATTCAGGCAATAACACATAACCGTACTTACTGGTCTCACTCTCATCAGCCCTATCTTGATTACCATGCTCCTTCCATAGGGTAAAAAAATAATTCGACTTTTCAGAAGTATCACCGTTGATATTTATATCCGACCATTTCCCGGTTTGTTTTTGCCTGATGGCTTTCATTGTGGCAGGCTTTGGAAAATAATAACCCAAATGCCCTCCGCTACTGTATTTTCCCGATAAATGAATCCAGTTCACATCGTTCAGCGTTACTGGAGCATCATCCGAACCAAAAATAGCCGGCTGAGTTACATTATTGACTGTAAGTGTATTTCTGTTGTCGGTAACTAATCTGCGCTGGTCAATATATGTGTTCATATTTGATGCATCTGTGCTACAGATACCCGATCCGACACAAACAATTTCGTTATCAAAAACAAACCATGATTTTTTAGCTTCGGCTTTTAATGTTGTTGAATTGAAATACATTCCGGTCGCACCATATCTCCCGAGCAACTCAACACCTCCAACCCAAGCTGCATTGGTGTAACTGTTTTTAGCATAAGTTTTATGTTCCGGCAAAGTAGTTCCCGGTAATCGATAAGCGTTCACTGTAGGCCAGAAGTTGAGATCATACTGAGCAGCATCTTTATTGTACAAATATGTCATTCCGCTACCAGTATGCCAGCCTTTTAGATTCTCATTATTAATCATTTCAAAATTGTAAATCCGGCTCGAATGCATACTTACCCCAAAAGCAAAGTTATCGCGTTGCGCCATCACCCTATCCATATTCGGATACTGTTTGTACACATTATACGAACTGCGAGGAACAATGGTTGCATCATTCATTATGTTTTTTATCGCCATGACTCCCGCTATTGAATTTATCCCGTCGTAATAACTCGAATAGGTCGGATCTGCTGTCAGCAAATACTTGATATACGAAGCAATTCGTTCATACTCCATTTCCGGCAATATGCGTGTTAACCTTAGCAGTATCTGCAACAACTGGCGTCCTTTTTTATTATCTGTACTGGCAGAACGTGAAATTTCCCTTCCTCTAACAAAAGCACACAAGGCTCCTCTGAATACCAAAGGTTCAAACCCTTCATATACCCAGTTCATAATCGTTTCGAAATATTCATGAGGAAGTTCTAGTGAAGTGCCTGAGAAAAGATATAAAACCTGAACAACAGTTCCGAAATGCGACATACCATAAGCTCCGTTATACGGATGCGCAGTATGCTGTAAAAATGAACCATCATCATAGAAACCATCGCCTGAATTTACATTTTCGAGTGCCGGCAATAACGCATTGCGTGCATAGCTAAGCTTTTCCAAATCCTCAACCAGTACAGCTCTGGTCCCGATGACATTCACAATCCAAACCAAATTTGCACCTGTCCATGATCCAACATCGGCACAGTGATAATCAATGGCATTTGTGAGATTGGTAAATAAAGTCCCCTGAAGTTCATCTTTTAATAATATCAGGATACTATTAAGTCGAGAAGGTGCACCTATTTTGTAATCCCACCAATTACCTGCAGGAGGGGTATTCTCATTGTATTTCTTGAAGTACAACCATGAAAGACCGGAAACAATATCCTGGAGCAATGCATTATCGTGATACAAAGCAGAACCTACTTGCTGGTAAGCAGTAGACATCGTTTTCAACCTTTCAAAAGCTTCTGTAATATCAGCTGAGCCAGAAAAACTCAAATCAGACCACAAAGTAACACGTGTATTATCCCCACGGATAAAACTTAACTGTCTATTGCTTGCATTAGTTGTTATTGAATTAATTTTTGTGCTGATATCCGGGTCATTCACATCATAAGGATAACCAATCAAATCACTGTAAATGCGAGACCTCAGCAAAGAGAAATCAATTACTTGCGCTTTGGCTTCAACAACGCACAGCAACATCAACAATACAAACAATATGTTTTTAACAACTACTCTCATGCTTTGACACTAATTTATCAAATTTTAATTTTTGCTGATACTGGAAGAAAATCCGGATACTTTTCTGTTGTCATAGGAACATTTAATTTACGTTCCCCATTTTTGGTTAATTTCCAATGAGCCATAACCCATACAAATTGAATATTCTTTTTTGCAGGTAAAGTAACTGTATTGCCATCGGCTGTGGCCTTAACTTCTCCTATCATGACAGCATCATTCACATCAGGAGTTGTACTCGCCCAAACGGAGTATTTACTTATTTGTATATTCCGGGGTATTGTAATGATTAATTCTTGTTGCTCATTGCGTTTAGCTTTGACATCAAGATTTCTCATTCCGAACGGATTCCAACCGGAGAGTGTCCTCAACCTGTATTTATTAATGGTATGGTCATATTTTGAATCAAGTGCCAAATTATTCATTTCTAAGCTATCATTTGCCACACTATAGAGTTGGTCAATCATGCCATGGGTATAAACGTATTTGTAAGTCCCATCAAGCAACATACGCAAAGGAATATCTATCTTTGGATTAAATGGCAAGAAATCATCAACCCCAATTTCTGAAAAAATTGTTCTGTTCCAGGGTTTCTTTGCTCCAATCTGACTTATCAATGACTGACCTTCCCACTGTTTAAGCGGAGCACCTCCCACCAACTCTGATAAAGTAGGTAACACATCAATCAGCGAAGCATATGAAGAACAAACTACTCCCTGAGGAAGTAAAGCAGGACAGGAAATAATAAATGGTACATTTACTGCCGACTCAAACATATTATGTTTTTCATGGAATCCATGCTCGTATAAATGTTCTCCATGATCGGAGGTATAAACAAATATAGTATTTTCGTAAATACCTAGGTCTTTTACTTTTTGAACTACCCTTCCCACCGCTTCATCCATCTGTGTTACACACGCATAATAAGCCAACATAGAACGTTTGATTTCATCAACGGTTGCAGGTATATTCTGTGTTGGTTTGCGCACATAGGGATATCTTCCGTTTTCTTTTGTGTCATTCAGTGTCGTTGGCAATTTTATATCATCAAGTGAATACATGTCATAAAACCGCTGGAATGTAGTCCACGGTT
>JAKIYP010000130.1 GCA_022708505.1 Bacteroidota bacterium | reverse complement strand
TTTTGGATGGGACTGTAATAGGTTGTAGCCTTCAGCAAACCAATCAGGGTGGCACTTTGTTCGTAATTCAATTCCGAAGGCTTTGTTCTGAAATAGGTTTTAGCAGCTGTGAAAATTCCAAATGAATTACTGCCGAAGTCAACCGTGTTCAGGTATTTGGTAAGAATTTCTTCTTTGGAATAAAACAGCTCGATTTTCACCGCGGTAATCCATTCTTTCATTTTCATGATGACCAACCGAAGTCCCGGAATTTGTCCCAGCAACCCCCTGGAATACTGATTCCGGGTTTTGTACATGTTCTTAACCAATTGCTGGGTAATGGTGCTGGCTCCTCTCGGGTCACCTTTCAGCACATCTTTCATGGCTGCAAATACACCATGAAAATCTATCCCGAAATGCTTATAGAATCGTTGATCTTCGGTGTAAACAAGTGTTTCAATTAGCTTTGGAGAGATTTCCTCGAATTCAACCGGAATTCTGTTTTCAGTATAATACTTGCCAATAACCTGATTGTCGGCGCTGATAATCAGGGATGCTTCGTTCTGATTGGGATTACCAATGCTCCTCAATCCCGGAGATTTACCAAACAACCACAGGAAGTTGATGTCGACGAGGAACAAAAAAATCAGGAACAATGTCGTTCCGGTAACAACTATGTTGACCAGCTTGGAATACCACGGCAAGGTTTTAAAACGAGCCAACCGTTTTTTTCTCCATTCAATGAATTGAAACCACCATTTTTTGATGAATTCCCAAATTACAGGCGTTTTTTCCTGCAAAAAAACAGCAAGATTCCTGAGTAACGATACCAGTTTATTCCACATACAGTTGGAAAGAATTTGGCTGCAAAGTTAATGGAAAAGATTTGAATTATAGCAGGGGGGATTATTTTCCTGATTTTTTATTTTTTGTTATCCGTTGTACTTCTTTTAGCAGGAGAGGAAACGCCGGTTCTGTCATGCCATGCCCATATCCGTCAAGTTCATATAACCTTGTATCTTTGTGCCCAGCCACCTTCATCATCCGCATCAGATAAGCATTTTCTTCGTATCTCCCCAGTAATTCAAGTTCCCTGTCGCCCGTAATCAATAAAAGAGGAGGAGCGTCGGGTCGCACATGATAAAGAGGAGCATATTGATCCACAACAGGTTGCTTTTCCGATATGCCAAGTTCCTTTCTACGTGTAAAATGAGTGATCGTCTGAACACTGAAAGGAACTAAACCTGCTATATCATCTGCGTTTTTGCCCAATTTTCCGAGCCACGATTTGTCGAGACCGATCATAGCAGTCAGATAGCCTCCGGCAGAATGACCCGAGACGAAGATTAATGATGGATCTCCACCATACAAAGCGATGTTTTCGAAAACCCAACTCACAGCGGCGGCAGCATCTTCAATGCATTGCTTAACATTGGCTTTGGGAGAAAGCCGGTAGTTGACACCAACAATCCCGATGCCTTTTCCCTTTAACGCCTCCGGAATTTCTTTCTGTCCACCTGTCAGTCCTCCACCATGAAACCATACCACTGTCGGATAATCCTTCTTATTCTCCGGGTAATAGATGTCCAATACGCATCGTTCCCGGATATAGGCATCTTTCCGGGATATTTCTTCGGAATAATAAGGAATGTCCTTTTTGGTTGTGTAGCTTGTTTCTTGTGCGGCAAGTGTCAGACCGACGATACTGAATAGATAATAAAACAGGATTTTCTTCATGATATTACTTGTCTGTTATTCTTTTTTAATTAAAGGAATTTACTCATTTTATTTACTAAAATCTTTTCTTTACTGATATAGCGGTCGTACACAAATAAAACAGTAATGGCAATTATCAGCGTAATAAACCCGGCAACTCCGGGCATACCCACTGTCAGATCATTCCCGCCTTCTATCAGCATAATGGATATGCCAGCGGTTGCATTCATGGTGCCGTGCATGATGGCTGCGGCAATAACCGATTTCGATTTTATAGTGATGTATAAGAGGATGACTGATAATAAGATACATAGAATTGTCATCATGAATACCCCTGCTACCGGATGATCGGGATAGTTATGTCCCATTAAAATCATGGGAGCATGCCAGATACCCCAGATAAAACCGATGAGGATGGATGCTTTCATGAAGTTCATGTCTTTGAATTGCTTCAACAGGAATCCTCTCCATCCCAGCTCTTCTCCAAAACCGGCGATGGCGTTGACAGTGATGCCGGCAATCAGGCCCTGCATCAGGGTTATCCAAACAGGATGTAGTGGGAGTGATTCTACGGAAGCTCTCATCTGTTCTGCCTGCTCCGGAGTCATCATGGATTCGAAACGACTGAACATATCCGACATATCGGGACTGTACATCACATCCGGAAATAGCAAACTAATCCCGAATGTCAGAAAAGCCAGAATGGGCATTAACAACCAGGCAACGAAAAACCATTTGTTGATCTTAAATGATATCAGTAATTCAGTTGCAATTTTCTCCCGGTGAATCAGTTTTTTTACAATCAGCACAGCAATTGTCGGAATAAACATATAGATTATCCCTAAAATCATAAATCCGGTGCGGTCCTGACTTCCTCCACCGGTAAGTTTATATATTCCTGCCAGTAAAAAGCTGATGGTAAATGTCAGGATTAAAAACAGCGTTGTTTGATTAATCTTTTTCATATTCTTATGTGTTAGTTTGTTTTCTCTTTGCCTCCAATCCACCTTTTGAATTCGGCCATTTTGTCGATGCTGACGAATACGCCGTTTTCGATCTTGGGATTCACATCCACTTTCAGCCGACTGCCCGAATGGATGTGGATTTCCTGTATGGCGTTGATGTTTAACAACATCTGTCGATTGATGCGAAAGAATGAATCAGGGTCAATTTCCAATGCCAGTTTATTCAGGCTGACATCGAGCGGATAAACCGATTTATTCCACAGGTAAGCGCTTGTGAATCCTTCTTCGCTGATGAAGTAAGCCACATCGTTAATCGTGAACGTTTTGATTTTGTTCCCTATCGAGACAGAAAAACGCTCCCGGAATTTCTTTTCTTTGTTTACCAGCAATCCGTAAAGCGATTCCAGATCAAAGCTTTTCTGTTGTTTGCCGGTCATGTCTTCATACTTTTTGAGCGCGGCAGCCAGTTCCTCCTGCACAATGGGTTTCAGCAGGTAATCGATGCTCTTCAGTTTGAATGCTTTGATGGCGTATTCATCGAAGGCGGTGGTGAAAATAACCGGACTGTCAATGTCAACCTGTTCGAAGATGGCGAAACTCAGGTCGTCTTCCAAATGGATGTCTAAGAAAATCAAGTCGGGTTCGGGGTTGTTACGAAACCACTTCACCGATTCTTCAACCGATTCAAGTTCTGCAACTATTTTGATATCCGGATTATATTCAAGGATCATCTTTTTTAATCTCATGGCGGCAAAGGCCTCATCTTCAATGATAACTACTCTCATATGCTTCAAATATATGTAAGTTTCAATTTTTGTTTAACTGATGATATGTTTATCGGCTTTCAGCAAAGGGAGCCGGGCAATAAAATGCGTTTCTGTTTTGGCGAAAACAGGCGTATGATCGGTAATCAGGGCATACCTGCGGGTTATGTTTTCCAATCCCACACC
>JAKIYP010000006.1 GCA_022708505.1 Bacteroidota bacterium | reverse complement strand
CAGAAAGCTAAAAACGCATAGTCGTTTCAGATTACATAACTAAAAAGGGTGTTGAATTATCAACCCCTTTTTTTAATCATATAAATCTATGGGAAGAGCGTTTGAATATAGAAAAGCGACCAAAATGAAACGTTGGGGAAACATGGCCCGCGTATTCACCAAACTCGGTAAACAAATTACCATTGCCGTAAAAGAAGGTGGTTCCGATCCGGAGACCAATCCCCGTTTGCGCGTGTTGATTCAACAGTCGAAGAAGGAGAACATGCCCAAGGATAATGTGGAAAGGGCTATCAAGAAAGCTACCTCAAAAGACGAAGCGGATTACAAGGAAATGGTGTATGAAGGTTACGGACCGAATGGAATTGCTATCGTAGTGGAAACTGCAACAGATAACCCCACCCGCACCGTTGCCAACATCCGTAGCTATTTTAACCGTTATGGCGGTTCACTGGGCACCACTGGCTCACTGCAATTCCTTTTCGACCACAAGTGTGTATTTAAAATCACACCCAAAGAAGGAGTTTCTCTGGACGACCTGGAACTGGAACTGATTGATTATGGTGTGGATGAATTGGGTGAAGACGAAGGAAACATCATACTCTATGGTGAATTTCAATCCTATTCTTCTATTCAGAAGTACTTAGAAGAAAATGAGTTTGAAATCCATTCAGCAGAGTTTGAAAGGATTCCCAACGACATGAAGAAATTAAATGAAGAACAAAAAGCGCAGGTACAAAAGTTGTTAGACAAGATTGAAGACGACGAGGATGTACAAAATGTTTTTCACAACATGATAGATTAACGTAGGGGCGTAATGATTACGCCCCTTTTCTATCCATCCATTACGCCCGCTACAATTTATTGATGTTCAACCCGTAACAAATCATTTACAGTTTTTACCGGATTAAAGGTAGCAACCGGAACCTCCACAAACACCGTATTCCAATCCGACATAGCTCCGTTCCACAAACCCGGCAACTCCAAAGCCTTTAACGCTTTCCCGTTTTTTGATTTCAGCGATATAAAGCCGGTATTTTTGTCCACATGTTGTAATAAATCAAACTTTTTCCCTTTATAATCTTTCACACCACATACCAAATCAACCGGATTGAAATGTGTGGATTGCATCATTTTTTCCTTTTCAGCCGGATCAGCCAGGTTAATCTGCGAACTTTCCAGAATCTGGGTTGAGATAGTACCATCCTGATTAACCGTCAGGAAAGGCCCCCCACCCGGCTCACCGGTATTCTTTACCATACCACACACCCGAACCGGTCTGTTTAACTTAGCATACAGATAGTCCTGCAATTCTCTGCCTGTTAAATCAGCAACACCGGGATGTATGTTGTTGAGACTACTTTCACAGAATCCGGCTATTTCCCATAACTTTTCATCTTTCAACAAACCTTTATCCATCAAACGCAGGTATTTAAAGGTTTGCTCCTGTAGTTTGACCAACAAACCAGCCAGCATTTTTTTGTAAATGATCGTTGGATTCTTGAGCGCATCCGGCACCACATTATCAATATTTTTGATGAAGATAATATCTGCATTTAAATCATTCAGATTTTCGATTAATGCACCATGTCCACCCGGACGAAATACCAATTTGCCATTGTCCCTGAAAGGTTGGTTATTTTCATCAGCAGCAATCGTATCGGTAGATGGTTTTTGTTCAGAGAAAGTCACCACAAACTTAGCCTGATACATGGCTTCAAATTCACTTACCACCTCATTCAGATGCTGCTCAAAGAGTTGACGATGCTCCGCAGATACCGTAAAATGGATATTCACAACACCGTGTTTATTCATCGTATACAAAGCGCCTTCGGCCAAGTGCTCCATCAATGGAGTGCGTTTACCCTGGTCGTAGGCATGAAACAACAACAAACCTTTAGGTAAAGCACCATAATTCAATCCTTTCTTATTTAGCAGATTGTCGATTATCTTCTTAAACTGAGTATCCTGTATTAAAGCAGGTATATCTTTACCCTCATTTTTCAGACAACATTCATTCAGTAAGTCGTAAAAAGCAAAATGATCAATCTCAGCAAAGAACTGTCTTACAGCTTCATTCTCCGGCACATCAATAACCCCATCCAGAAACTCAAATAAATCCTTGAACATCCTGCTGGCAGCTCCTGATGCAGGAACAAATTTCAGAATCGTTTTCTTTTTCTCCAGATAGACATCCCATTTATTCAAATATTCAGATAATTCTTCATTTGTAACCTGAACAAGACCATTATCAGGTCCTGCCGACCGGATGATTGAAAGAAAAGGAAAACCCTTTACAAAAGATTCTATTTGTTCATTTACCTGTGAAACAGCTATTCCCTTCTGTTTCAAGAATTCATTATCTGATTCGTTTAATATGATTGTACTCATAGACTGACTCTTTGGTGTTAGTTATAATTCGTCTTATTTTTCGCCCAATTGTTTATTCAACAGATCAAGTTCCTCCAGCCTGGCTTTCAAAATTCCATTTTGCTCCATGACAAACATCATTTGCCTGTAATCAATTATGGTTGTATTCAGAAAGGTTTCCAATGCCCTGTTTGAATAATCGTAAGCTTGTTTGATATCACCTTTTATTTCATACAATACGGATAGATTGTGTGCGATTTTACTTTTTTTAGTCTGGTTTTTCACCGATTTCATCAATCCATCCCATATCTGAATGGCTCCGTCCCAGTTTTTCACATAAACCGAATCCAAACCTGCCTTAAACACTTTATCTGACATGTCAAACAAATAGCGATCTGCTTGTTCCCAAAACGGGATAAATTGATTTACGGCTCTTTTTCCGGTAATCAGAGCACCGTCTATCAATGCATCTCTTCTGTCCGGTAATCCATTCATGGCACGTTGCCTCGAATACGATTCCGATTCCCAATACACGGTATCTTTGGTTACTAAAGAAAATACATGATTCCTGGATGGAAAATGAATGCTCCAGTTATACTCATAACGGGCCTCGAGGTAAGCAATAAAAGTAGCATTTTCCTCATCATAAGTTTCTCCCAGTTGATCATGAACTAATATTCTGTTCAAAGCAACGATTCCATTGGCTCCGTATTTCTCCGACAAATCCTTTAATTTTGTTGCTTCCGGCAATGAAGCTGAGAAAAAATCGCCTTTATTAATGGATTGATGTTCTAGATTGACAGAGCTGAAAAATTCCTTTTCCAGTATAGATTCGGCAAATGAAGCCAGGGCAAAAACAGGCAGGCTATCTGTATCAACCGTAGCACTCTTCTGGTTTTCATTGAACTGAATGGTTTTATGTCCGTAGGTTTTCGGTTGTGATGCCGCGTTGTTGACAATCAACAGGTGATTCACGTCAACCGGAAAAGAAACCTTGGCTGGCCGCAAAACATCAATGGTGGTATATAGCATTCCCGAACAGGAACTTAATACAACAGCAGATACCAGAAAAGCAATATTTCTATATATATGATTCAGTCTGAACATATCCGGATAGTAACTAATTTAATGGCTGGTTCATTGGTTACAAAATTAACGAAACTATTTCATTTTGCACAGCAAGCAATATGAAATATAATTAATATTGTAAAATTTTTCCTTTAAAGATGCATTCGTATGCGCCAATGTTGCGGATACATATTATTAGATCTGTTTCCGATGTTTTTTACCCAACCGAGCGCCTGTTGCTGATAGCAGACCAGCACATAACCACGTGGCGTATTTTCCGGCATAACAATGCTTTCTCTTTTCAAATACCCAATGGCATCTTTCAGTTCCAGTTCAACAAATATAAAGGCATCTTTATTGATAATTTTCGACAAGGCAAATTGATGAGCCGGTATCAGATCTTTTCCTTTTATTTCGGCAAGCTGAACGCCATTAACCAAACAATTCAGCTTGCTATTCAGTTCCATACAGTCTGCAAGGTGTTTTTGCTGAAATGCCACAACCCGGTTTTCAATCTCTTTAACAATAAAATCAACCGAAAATAGCATCTGTTTACTGAAATCAACCGATCTGCCGGTTGACTTATCCGATTGTCTGCTTTTCTTTGATTTCCCTTTATGAACCTGTTCTTCCCTGAACTGTTTTCTCAATACAGCGACAAAAAAACCTTCACCTTTTATCTTGTGCGGATAAAAACGACAGCCATATTCAGACCTGACAACGCCATTAAAATCGCTTATATCCGGCATCAGGCAGTCAGCCCCCAGCTTTTCACAGACCCAGGCAACATTTTCTTCGTTTTCTTCTTTGTTGTAAGTACAGGTACTATAGACTAAAATTCCACCAGCTTTCAAACTCTGCCATACATCTTCCAGTATTCCTTTTTGACGAATTGCACACTGTTGTACATTTTGCAAGCTCCATTCAGCGATAGCACCAGGATCTTTTCTAAACATACCTTCACCCGAGCAGGGTGCATCCACTACAATGGCATCGAAGAAAGCCGGGAATTCACCAAAATCTTCAGGCGTATTATTGGTGACAATGACATTCGGATTTCCCCATTTGATAAGGTTTTCAGCCAGAATCATTGCCCTGGATCGTACAATTTCGTTGCTGACTAATAAAGCTTCAGAAGACAATGACTGTGAAAGCAGCGTCGATTTACCTCCCGGAGCTGCGCATAAATCCAACACACGTTCAGCATCCTTTAAATATACATCACAAATCTGTTTTAAAAACATGGAACTGGCTTCCTGTACATAGTAAACACCGGCATGCAATAAAGGATCAGCCGTAAACAAAGGCCTTTCATCAAGATAGAATCCGGCATCACACCAGGGCACAACCTGACCGGAAGGTTGATAATCAGTCAATTTATTGTTCACACGTACACTTACAGGAGATCTCGCATTTAATGCCTCCTCAAATGCAGGGTACTCTTCACCCAACAATAATTTTGTTCTTTCTACAAAAGCGACAGGAAGTTCTAACATCAATACATACAATTAAAATCATTCGAATCAAAAGTTCAAAATTACAAAAAAAGCAGTGAAAATTATCACTGCTTTTCATGCGAATTTTATATCGCAACATTATGAGGCCTCCTCTTCCAGTATTCTGAGGGCGATATCCAGTATTTGTGTATCATCGAGCATCACCAATCCACCGTCAGGTCCCGGTTCTATATGTACACCAACACTTTTACCTTCCTTGTAATTTTTTCCTCCGAAATAGTTTTTTACTGATTCTTTTTCCAGGCCAAGTTCTTCAGCGATCTTAGCCATACTTCCGCTTGGGAGCGCATCCTTGATCCTCCGCAGCTCATTAAAAGTTATCGTTTTTGTCATAATACCATGTATTAGAAAGTTAGTACGAATGTGTAATTTTTAAGTGCTATAAACGTAATACATTATTTTAATACAACCAAATTTTTTAATAACTTTTTTGGAAATAAAAATCATCGGTCTACAGTCTGGTGACTGGTGACTGGAGTCTGGTGACAAAATATTAAATAAAAAGCCACAATGGTTTCGATACCCTTCTTAAACATGTCAAGCGGAAAGTTTTCATTGGGAGAATGAATGGCGTCGGACTCAAGACCAAAGCCCATTAAAATGGGTTTTACACCCAATACTTTCTCGAAGACAGGTACAACACCTATACTGCCACCTCTTCTGACCGGCAAGGGACGAACACCAAAGACCTGTTCATAGGCTTGCTCTGCAGCCCGATAAGCAGGCGAATCAATCGGACAAACATAACTGGCTGCGCCATGCAAAGGAATTACATCAATCTGAATATGCTCTGGAGCAATGGCACGCAGGTAATCTGCCACCAACAGCATAACCTCATGGTGATCCTGATCAGGCACGAGACGTGCAGAAAGTTTAGCATACGCTTTCGAGGGTAAAACTGTTTTGGAGCCTTCTCCTGTATAGCCACCCCAAATTCCACAAATGTCTAAAGTTGGTCTGATACCGGTACGTTCAATCGTAGAATACCCTTTTTCACCAAACAAATGAGAAATGCCCAGATCTTTTTTGTAAGCTTCTTCATCAAAAGGCACCTGATCAATCAGTTTTTTCTCTTCTGGAGAAATTTCCTGCACCCGATCATAAAAGCCCGGAATTGTGACATGCACCTCGTCATCAGTAAGCTGAGCGAGCATTTTACTCAATTCATTAATCGGATTGGCAACTGCTCCACCGAAAATACCCGAATGCAAATCACGATTAGCTCCTGTCACTTCTATCTGCCAGTACGCTAACCCACGCAAACCTGTTGTAATACTCGGCGTATCGGCCGCCAACATGCTTGTATCCGAAACCAGGATGGTGTCGCAGGAAAGCAATGTCTTATTAGCCTCACAAAACGCTTCCAGGTTGGACGAACCTATCTCCTCTTCTCCTTCCAGCAGAAACTTCACATTGCAATTCAGCTGACCGGTCAGCACCAGATACTCAAAAGCCTTGGCATGCATAAAGGACTGACCCTTATCGTCATCTGCACCCCGGGCAAAAATTTTCCCATCCCTGACTTCAGGTTCAAATGGAGGAGATTTCCACAATTCAAGTGGTTCTGCCGGCATGACATCATAATGTCCGTACACCAATACAGTCGGAAGTGATTTTTCAATACACTTTTCGGCATACACGACCGGATTTCCTTTTGTTTCCATTACTACAGCTTTATCCACACCAGCTTTAAGGAGTAACTTCACCCATTGGTTCGCACATTGATACAAGGCCTCCCTGGCATGTTGATGCGCACTAACGCTGGGAATTCGGATTAATGAGAATAATTCTTCCAGGATCGTAGGAAGATTTTTATTAATATATGCTTGTGTTGTAATCATAATAAAGTATTTCCGATGATAATATTAAACATCCATTTGTAAGACAGAACAAAATAGAAAGAACAAAGTTAATAATATTTTTTAGCATTGAGGTAACCCTTTCATCAGCAAAAAAACTGCACTTATCGAAAAAATCCCGTTATTCACCGTATATCATTTTCATGCTGGCCGGATGAAGACTATTTTTGCACCGTACTTATAAATAAGGAATGATATTTGCTTATTGCCGGCATCAAAAAATACGAACCATTCAACAAACAGCTTATGAGAGGATTACTGAACAACCTAATGTACGAGATTGCAGGTATCGGGGCAATGATCATTGTATACATTATTATTTATTACAGGTCTATAAGATCATCATTCAGAAATAATGATGATAACAAAAACAGATATTTAAACAGTAAATTTCCGACACACGAAAACTTTTAAATTATTAAAGTTTCCATATTAAAAACATTATACATCTAACATTCAGATAAATACACTTTATTGATGTTTATTAATGTTTTTTAATATTGCATATTGACAACATAATATTACTTTTGCGGCCTATATGGAAAGTATCAAAGAAAATATCATTCAGGTAGCCGCGACACAATTCCATCAGGTTGGCATCAGAAATGTGTCGATTGATGATGTATGTGCAGAATTAAGGATATCTAAAAAAACATTTTATCAGTATTTTGATAAAAAGGAAGAGCTAATCGACGCCGTCATTGCCTATGAACAAGAGCAGCATATGGCAAAGATGCAAAAATCAATCCGGGATAAGAATGCGATTGAAGTATTTATTTTTACAATCAAAGAAATCAAAAAATCGGCAGAGTGTACTCCCTTCATGCTTTGGCATGACTTAAAAAAGTACTATCCCGCTCTTCATCAGAAATATGATCAGATAAAAACGGAACGGATACAATCTGCTTTCGAAGAAAACATCCGACAAGGAATTGAGGAAGGCTATTATCGTGACAATTTAGACATAGAGCTTATCTCCTTCTTTCATTCGATTCAGATCAGGAATATCTTTGAGACCATGATGCAGTCGCAAAAAAAGTATACGGTAAAACGACTAACAGATTTTTTTATTGACATGATTATTCACCTCATTGTAAATGAAAAAGGACTAAAATACATTGAAGAAAACCTTAGTGAGAAAAAATAAAACCAACAATTGAACGAAAATAACAGGTATGAAAAAGATGAAATTTTTATTATCCGCAATATCTTTTCTGATGATGGCAGGCTTTATCCATGCGCAACAGGACAGTATTGCAAAGCAGGACACGCTATCACTTACTTTACAGCAATGCATCAGCATTGCCATGGATGAGAGTCCGACAATCCGCATCGCGCAACGGGATATCGAAAGAGTTGATTATGCAAACAAAGAAAAGATGTCGGCGTTGTTTCCGGCTATCAATGCTTCTGCGTCATACTCCCGTACATTAAAGAAACAGAAAATGTTTTTTGACATCCCCGGCTTTCCATCAAGTCCGGATGGCATTGAAGTCGGTCAGGATAACACCTTCGCAGGCGTACTTTCGGCATCCATGCCCATCATCTCTCCTACCCTTTGGGCTAGCCTGAAGATGAACGAAACGGATGCAGCGCTCACCATGGAATCGGCTCGTTCGTCGAAGCTGTCACTTATCAATTCCGTGACGAAAGCATTTTATGGTGTCTTACTGGCACAGGATTCTTACAAAGTTTTTGAAAGAACCTATCAGAATGCGGCTGAAAATGCCAGAATCATCCAGAACAAATTCGAGCAGGGTGCTGTTTCTGAATTTGAATGGATTCGTGCTGATGTACAGGTTAGAAATGCGCTGACGAACTTAGTCTCGGCTGAAAGCGCCATAAACCTGAGCACATTACAGTTAAAAATGCTGATGGGTATTGATATGCATACCGCCATTCAACCCACCGGCAAATTAGCTGATTATGAATCACTGGTATTTGAACAAGCCATTCAACTATCCAACAATTCTCTGGATAAAAATACGGATCTGAATCAGTTTGATTTGAAGGCAAAACAATTAAAACAATCATTGGAAATTCAGAAATCAACGTGGCTCCCGACACTATCTGCAAGTATAAACTACCAATACATGTCGATGCCCAATGATGATGTTGCATTCAAGGATTATTACTGGTTTCCGACATCAACTGCAGGCTTAACCTTATCTATCCCCATCTTCCAGGGTGGCAGTAAACATTACAAGGCTAAGCAATTACAGGTACAAATCAAGGCCATGGATGATCAACGTGAAAATCTGAAACGTTCGTTAGAATTACAGGCAATTACCTTTACAGATAATATGATTAAAGCCATTGAGAAAATGGAATCCGGCAAAAAAGCATTAACGCAGGCTGAAAAGGCTTTAGATATTTCTCAGAAAATGTATGAAGTAGGTGCAGGTACCTACCTTGATGTAACGAATGCCGAATTGGGCTATATTCAGGCCGGATTATCGTATAATCAATCCATTTATGATTTTATATCCGCCAAATCCGAATTAGAAAAAATTTTAGGTACAACAATCAATTAATAATTTAACATATGAACGCAATAAACAAAATTATTTTATTCCTGTTTGTTATTGGTCTGGCTGCCTGTGGAGGACAAAGCGCACCGGAAAACACTCAAAAAGAGGACAATAATCAAGCTCCAAAAGTAAAAACTCAGCAGGTTGTGGCACGTGATGTGGAACAAATATATGAATTTACAGCCACTGTCGAACCCATCGTAAAAAACAACATCAACCCCACTACTCCGGGACGAATCCGTCAGATTTTCGTGGAAGTAGGTGATAAAGTGGTTAAAGGACAACGGTTAGCGCAAATGGATGCTGTAAATTTGGTGAATTCAGAAACGCAGATTGAAAACTTCAAACGAATTTATAACCGCGTATCCGAATTATATGCCGTAGGAGGCGCCTCACAACAGGAGTTAGATAATGCACGCCTGCAACTCACCCTGGCCGAAACAAACCTGAAAACTTTACAGGAAAACACCCTGTTACTCAGTCCGATTTCAGGCATTGTATCGGCACGTAATTACGATAACGGCGACATGTATAACGGACAACAACCCATTCTTACCGTGATGCAAATCAACCCGGTATTACTGAAAATCAATGTTTCAGAAACATTCTTCAGTAAGGTAAAACCGGGAATGAAGGTGGATGTAACATTGGATGTATATGAAAAAGAATCTTTTAAAGGAAAGGTAAGTCTGGTTTACCCGACAATTGATGAACGTACCCGTACATTCGGGGTTGAAATCAAACTTGACAATCCGAACTCGAAGGTTCGTCCAGGTATGTTTGCCCGTGTAAACATCAATTTCGGTGCAATCAACCGGGTTGTTGTACCCGATCAGGCCATCATCAAACAGGCCGGATCAGGAGCCAGATTTGTATATTTACTCGAAGGAGACAAGGTAAGCTACAAACAAATTGAACTCGGTCGCCGCATAGACAAGGAATACGAACTGATATCCGGCATTGAAAGTGGTGCTGAAGTTGTTGTTTCAGGTCAGGGTAAATTAGCCGATGGCATTGCCGTAGAAGTGATAAAATAACATAGGTTTTTTACTACAAAATTCAACATAAAATGAGTATATACGAAGGCTCAGTCAGAAAACCGGTTATGACCGCCCTTGTCTTTGTGGCTGTCGTGGTTTTAGGACTATTCTCGCTCAATAAATTACCCATCGACTTACTTCCGAATATCGAGACCAATACCATCATGGTATTGACGACTTATCAGGGAGCAAGTGCTGCCGATGTGGAAACGAATGTCACCAGACCCCTGGAAAATTCGCTGAATACCGTTGCCAATCTGAAGAAGATTACTTCTTCTTCGAGAGAAAACCGCTCTATCATTACACTTGAATTTGATTTCGGGTTGGATATTGAAGCGCTGACAAATGATGTTCGTTCGAAATTAGACATGGTTAAATCCTATCTACCGGAAGGAACCACCGAACCCATCATTTTCAAGTTCAGCACCGACATGATTCCGGTTATGATGATCTCTGCAACAGCCGATCAGAGTCTGCCCGCCTTATATAAAATCCTGGAAGAAAATGTGGCGAATCCATTGGCCCGTATTCCGGGGGTAGGTTCTGTATCTATTGCCGGAGCGCCTGAAAGGGAGATACAGGTATTTATCGATCCATCAAAACTCGAAGCTTATCATTTAACCATTGAAGGTTTGTCACAAACCATCCGGATGGAGAATGTCAATACCCATGCGGGAACGATGGATATCGGAAATGAAACCTATTCTTTACGGGTTGAGGGAGAATTTTCTGCTCCCAGCGAACTAAACAGTTTAGTGGTAGGTTCATATGCCGGTAAGAACATATACCTGTCTGATGTTGCAGTCATCAAGGATACACTACAGGAACGTTCACAGGAAGTTTATACCAATGCCGTTCAGGGGGCAACCATAGTCGTTCAGAAACAATCCGGATCTAACACGGTGCAAATTGCAGAGCAGGTTAACAAAATACTACCTGAACTTCAGAAAAATCTGCCTACTGATGTCAGGATAGAGCCCATCATGGACACATCCGATAACATCAAACAAACCATATCTGGCTTGGTTGAGACGGTCATGTACGCGTTCATCTTCGTGATGTTAGTGGTACTGGCTTTCCTCGGACGCTGGAGAGCAACCATTATCATCATCCTTACAATCCCGATTTCGCTGGTTGCAGCCTTTATATACCTCGGGTTTACCGGAGGATCGCTTAATATCATATCACTAAGCTCTTTATCGGTTGCGATCGGTATGGTGGTGGATGATGCCATCGTGGTATTAGAAAACATTACCACACACATTGAAAGAGGGAGTCGACCGAAAAGTGCCGCAGTACATGCGACCAACGAGGTGGCCATTTCGGTTATTGCTTCAACATTGACCCTGCTGGCCGTATTCTTCCCGTTGACTATGATTTCAGGTATGGCAGGTGTTATGTTTGAGCAATTAGGTTGGATGGTAACCATCATCATGATTGTTTCAACCGTGTGTGCATTGACCTTGACTCCGATGCTTTCATCACAGTTGTTACGGTTGAATCCAAAACATAACAAAGCATACAAACTCATCTTTACACCGATTGAAAAAGCGTTGAACAAGTTGGATGAAAAATATGCAGCATTGGTAAACTGGTCGGTTCGTCACCGAAAAACAGTGATTATAAGTGTCTTTGCTTTCTTCATTATCAGTTTGATTCCTGCCGGTTTTATCGGTTCCGAGTTTATTCCTGCTGGAGATAACAGCAGAATTGCTGCAACCGTTGAACTACCTATAGGAACGAGGGTAGAAATAACCAAAGAAACTGCATCGAAAATTTACGAATTGTGGAAAGAGAAATATCCCGAACTGGATATGATTAACTACACAATCGGGCAGGCAAGCAGTTCCAATGTGTGGGGATCGTTACAGAACAACGGTTCTAACATCATCTCCTTCAACATCAGAATGATTGATTTGAACGATCGCGAACGAAGTATGTTCGAGATTTGCGACAGCATGCGCATTGATCTGGAAAATCTTCCGGAAATTAAAAAATCATCCATCCTGGCCGGCGGTGGTATGAGAATGATGGGCGGACAATCTACATTGGACCTTGAAGTCTATGGTTATGATTTTCAGGAAACCGATGAAATCGCAGCTGAAATCAGGGACAGAATGTCAAAAATTCCGGGGCTTGTTAATGTCAGCATCAGTCGGGGCGATTATATTCCTGAGTTCCGCGTACAATTTGATCGCGAGAAACTGGCCATGAACGGATTGAATATGGCTACTGCATCTAACTATCTGCGTAACAGGATCAATGGAATGACAGCTTCTTTGTTCAGGGAAGATGGCGAAGAGTATAACATCAGGGTAGCTTATGCTCCCGAATTCCGGCAATCAATCGAATCAATGGAAAACATCCTGATTTATAACAGTCAGGGACAATCCATCCGGTTGAAAGATGTAGGTAAAGTGGTGGAAGAGTTCTCGCCTCCGACTATTGAACGTAAGAATCGCCAGCGTCTGGTAACTGTTTCATCTACCGTTTCAGGAACAACCATAGACAAGGCTGTTTTAGGCATTAACAAAGAATTAGCAGAAATGAATATGCCGTCAAACATCTATACCCAAATTGCCGGTACTTATGTAGATCAACAGGAATCATTTGCCGACCTTGGAACATTGTTATTACTGATTGTGCTGCTGGTATTTATCGTGATGGCATCCCAGTTCGAATCACTGACTTATCCGTTTATCATCATGTTTTCGGTACCATTCGCTGTTTCCGGAGTAATATTAGCATTCCTTGTCACCGGAAGCACCCTGAATATGATGTCGTTTGTCGGCATTATCATGCTGGTTGGTATCGTTGTTAAAAATGGTATCGTGTTGGTTGACTACATTAACCTGAACCGCGGAAGAGGAATGGGAGTAATTCAATCGGTGGTAAATGGAGGTAAATCCCGTTTGCGCCCGGTACTCATGACCACTCTCACAACCATTCTGGGTATGTTACCTTTAGCATTATCATCCTCAGAAGGTTCCGAAATGTGGAAACCTATGGCCATCACTGTAATTGGAGGTTTGACCATATCCACCCTCTTCACCCTGGTTATCGTACCAACTGTTTACGCATCGTTCGCTGGCAGAGGCGTGAAGAAATTCAGAAAGAAATGGAGAAAAAAATTAAATGAATAAAATTTTTGACGTGATGCGTAAAACAACGTAGAAACGCACGGCAAAACAATGTAGAGACGCCCGACAAAACAATGTAGAGACGCCCTAATAGGGCGTCTCTACGATAACAAAAACGATAACAACAACAAAAAAACGATAACAAATGAAATCAATATTCATCACATTCGACCAGGCATATTATGAACAAATATTGTCGATTCTACGTGGGAACAATGTCAGAGGATTCACCAGCTGGGCTGAAGTTCAGGGACGCGGAACCAAAACAGGTGACCCGCATTTAGGAACACATGCCTGGCCCTCATTGAATTCAGCCCTCATAACAATAGTAGAGGACGAAAAGGTTAAGCAGGTATTAAATGATTTAAAAGCCCTCGACCAAACATCTGAGTTGATGGGACTAAGGGCTTTTGTATGGAATATCGAAGATATGATTTAATCTTCGTTTAACTTTCAACTATGCGGATTTCGGACGACATTTCCATGCCTTTGGCATAAGCCGCCCGGACTCCGCAGTAGAGGTCCTCAGACTTTTGAACAGCTTTCTGCACTTTTTCCAACGGTATATTTTTTCCGTAAACGTAATAAATCACATGCATTTTAAAATAATGCATTGGATGTTCTTCGGTTACATCGCCCTGCACTTCGATTTCAATTTTATCGAAATCAACCCTCATTTTGTTGAGAAGTGACACCACATCCATTCCTGTACAGCCACTTAACGCAACCATCATCAGTCTTTTAGGTCCAGGAGCTGAGTTTTGGCCTCCTTTTTCAACTGGAGCATCCACCCGGATAACATGTCCGTCTAAATTTGTTTCAAAGGCCATACCGCCTTTCCATTTCGTAAGAATCGTATGTTTCTCTGCCATATCTTTATGTTTTTATATGTTCATTCATAAAAACAAGTCAACAAGGAAAAAGTTCACAACTCAATGAGCATGTCCGTGTGAATGACCGGCTACAGAAATGAAAATGATGGCAATACCAAGCAGTACAAGCAAAAACTGAATGATGGATTCTTTGGGTTTGGTTTCTTTGTGCATTTCCGGGATTAAATCAGCCATGGATACATACAGAAAACTGGCTGCAGCAATGGCCAGCGCATAGGGAATAAAACCCTGAACCAAATCCAGCAGGAAATAAGCTGCTACACCGGCAACCAGCGAACTACTGCCCGATAACAGGTTATAAAACAAGGCTTTCTTCCTCGAATAGCCACTTTTAAGCAGAATACCAAAATCTCCCAACTCCTGTGGTATCTCGTGCAATACCACAGAAATAGTCACAAAGATACCCAGTTCGGTTGAAGTCAGAAAAGATGCGGCAATAACAACCCCGTCAATGGCATTGTGTACGGCATCACCGATAATAATCATCGGACCGGCAGCATGTATCTGACGTTCGCAGTTCTCATCATGACACATACGCCACAAAATGAATTTCTCCAGCAGAAAAAAGAAAAGAATCCCGATAAGTACCCAAATCAGCACATCCTCCAAATGAAGACTTTCAGCAGATTGCGGAATCAATCCGAGTAATGCTGCACCCAATAATGTTCCGCCGGCTAAATACAGCAAATAGCTGGAAATCTTTCCCAGCCATTTGTTATTTAGCATCAGCAAACTTCCGCTTAAAGCGACACTACCAACACTTGCTGCCAGCAGTGCTAATACAGTATATAAAAGTTGCGTCATTATTTTCTCTGTACTAATACCCAGGCATCAGGATAAGTAGCTCTTATCTGATCAATCTTTGCCCGTGCATCCTTGTATTCATCAAAAGAAGCAATGATTACCCGCAACATACCGCTTTCATTCTCAACAACGAGCGCGTTATTCCCTTCAGCAACCAACTTAGCACGTAAGTTTACAGCATTTGTATGATTACTGAATGCACCCACCTGCACATGATATCTCTTACTCATGGCAGCACTGTTGGTTTCACCAGCTGCCAGTTTAAATGATTCAGAACGGGTAACTTCAGGCTGTGTTGACACCTGAGCAACCGGTTTTGGGGCTTCCTGAACAGGAGCAACAGTAGTTGCGGGCTCAGTTGCACTTTTTATTTCAGTAACTATTTGTTTCGATTTACATGAAACCATTGTCAGACTGATTACAGCCACAAAAAAGAATAAATGCAAAGTTTTGTTCATAATAAAAACATGTATTGATTTTAAAATTTATGCAAAGATGAGAATAAAAAAAAGCATGGACAATATCAAACTTTGTTTTTTTAGTTTTTTAAATGTAAATTTGAAGCGAAAATTCTTAATAAATTTGAACTTTGGGAGATTAAACTAAGCTGGAAAGTGTATTTTTGTATTCAATAAAGCTGTATTACAAACTTAAAATTAAAAAATCATGAAATTTTCATTGCCGGAATTACCTTATGCGCAGGATGCGCTTGCACCAGTTATCAGTGCTGAAACCATCAGTTTTCACTACGGGAAACACCATCAGGCTTATGTTAACAACCTGAATAACCTGACTCCCGGAACTGATTTTGAACAGGCAGATTTGGAGACCATCGTCAAAAAATCTGAAGGAGCTATTTTCAACAATGCCGCTCAAATCTGGAATCACAACTTTTATTTCCTTTCACTTACTCCGAAAAAAGGTTCTGCTCCAAATGCAGCTCTTACTAAAGCTATCAATGCAGCTTTTGGGTCATTTGATAATTTCAAGGCTGAATTTGGCAAAGCCGCGGTAAGCATTTTCGGTTCAGGATGGGCATGGTTGGTGAAAGATGCGGAAGGCAAACTGTCGATTGTAAAAGAAAGCAATGCCGGTAATCCCATGACACGGGGATTAACACCGCTGCTCACCTTTGATGTATGGGAACATGCCTATTACATCGACTATCAAAATCGCCGTCCGGATTATGTAGCTGCCTTATGGGATTTGGTTGACTGGAACGTGGTATCTGCCAGGTATTGATTGTTAATACGGGTTGAAAATTTAATTTTCAACCCGTATCAGGTATTATTTTTTTATTAATTTACCACTAACGGTTTCTTTATCCATGGTAATCTGATAGAAATATACACCATTTGCCAAACCTGTCAAATCAATTTTCGACTGATTATTTACCGGGGCTTCATACAGTTTTCTACCCTGTAAATCGAATAACCTGATGTTTGCAATTGAATTTCCATTCAAACGAACAGAAATGAAATCGGATACCGGATTCGGATAAATTGCTATTTGGGTTAAATTTACGTCATCAACAGAAGAGAATTCAGACTGGCTGAAATAAACTTTTACTTTGGAATCCTCAACCCAATCATTAGCTGTACCAGACCATCCATATAATAACAGTTCGGTTGCCATATAACTAAAATACATTTTCACTTCCCTTGATTCTCCTTCATCGCCAAAAGGCAATATCATGTCATCACGTGTAACTTCGAAATTACTGGTCAGTACCCCTTTACTTTCCTTATTCCAGGTCGAAGTTGATTCATTCCAGGTATAAGCATATTCAGTATCAACGGCTTTCGGATAAGTTGTATTATAGGTGTATTCAAATTTATCATCTCCAACAAACTGCCCGTTGGTGTAATAGTACTCTGTGGTTGTTAACAACTGATTGCTTGCACTATAGGTGTTTTCAGTTTTCTCACCTTCAATTTGCATGTGATACTGGCTTCCATCCCAAGATAAATTTGTATTGATGTAGGTTTCAGATAACAGATTTCTTTGATCATCATAAATTTTCTCTCTTTTGTAATTGATAATCTCCTGTTCGAGATACGTATTCCACTGGATATTTTGTTCCAAAACTGTTTCACCAAAATCATCAATCCGATTCTCTGTTTTATATGTGAGCTTCCAACTTTGTGTATCTTTGACCCAATCATAAAAAGCACTCATTGCTTCCGATCCATCCGGATTGAAATCCCATTCAATCTTGCGGTTTGCATTCCATTGTTGCGTTAAAGTATCATAATCTCCGTACCAAATATGGCTAATTTGATTTCCATTGACATCATAAGTAAATTCTTCTTTGGCTACATTCACCCATTCACCCTCATTACCATCCCAGTTTTGTTGCAACAGTACAATTAACTCTTTATTTGTATTATAAGTATTTGTGTATTTTTGCTTAATGTACATATCGTTCTGCATACCATTAAACTCCCAATTTGTAACGATATAATCTGTAATTAAACCATTTACATCGACATTTGATTCTATGGTAAGGTCAGGTATCCAGCCTAAAACATCATTTAAATTTCTCCACAAAGAATCACAACGCAAGGTAATATTTCCGAATGAATCAAAGGAGTTAATCGTTTTAGAATCAAGATCCCAATCAGAATTTACAACATTCCATAAGTAATATGTAATGTTTCTGAAGCTGTTATACAAGTCATGACTTGGTGTATATTGATTAGAAAACACAGACTTGGTGTCATAAACAAGGCTCCCCGTTTCATAATTTAAACCCCAGTTAGTTTCTGTTACAGTTACTCCATTGTCAGTTGAAACCTCATATTCTGTTTTACTGTTGATATACCAACTATCTGTTTCCGGATCCCAATTGTAATAAATTGAGCCCAACAAGTCAAAACCAGGAACTTTCTGATGTTCAAATTTCCAATGCCCAACCCACTTATTAGCTTCAATATCCCATTGATATGCTGCAAACATCAATTCATAATCATCCTCATATAAATACTCGTTTTTGCTGTCAAAAACCCAGTCACCTGTCTCGTCATTCCATATATAATAGATGTTTGCAATTTCATTGAAATTATTATCATATACATATTCTTCTTTATATTCACCACGTTTGATGAACTTTAAAGAATCCTGATCAAATTCTTCTCTGTATAGCTCGTGTTTCAATACATCACCATGTTCGTTATATTCAACAGTGTACATATTTTCTTCTATCCACCGTTGTAACTCATCATTCCACCACTTATAATAATACATGGTTACATCACCCGCTTCATTGTATGAAATTGTTGTCCTTTCATCATCCTGCCATACATTCTGCGTTTTATCATAAATATACATGTCATTGGAAGTAAGCAGGGTATTGTAGTTGTAGGCGAATTCCTGCTTATCATCCGGAACCCATTCCGCCCCATCCTTTCCATAAAATATCAGGCTATCCAGCTTGTACTTCATTACACCGGCAGCAGGAACCTTCATTTTCTCATTATATGAAGATATCCTGTTTGATTTCAGACTGTTTTGTGAATTTTGATTATTTTAAATGAATTTTTGACTGCTTTTCTGACTGGTTGAATTTTTATTCGTTAATGTAAATTTCTTTACAGCAACAGATCTCTGGTCAAATAACAGTTCATCCATTTGTTCATTCATCTGTTTCAGCGCTTTCGCCTTAAACGCTGGATTGTCGCTACGCATAATCATTTCCCTTACTTTTTTTAGTTGGGATAAGGATTCTTTGTTTGCAGGATCATTCACATTCGAGGATTGTCCGGTTAAAGGTATTACTAAACTCAGTAACAGGAACAGAAGGAGGTAGTTCATTCTTTTCATAAAAACAGATTTTTTAGATTATGGTAAATTATTTTAAAATTTAAACAATTTCAGGGATGTGTTTGTTTACAAAAAGTATTATCTTTGCATCCGAAACTATTTGTGGAAAGATTTGAACCGCTTGCAACCACAGTAAAAAATGCTAAATAGTATTTTCCTGCCTTTTCTCCTTGATTCTCAGGTTCTTTTCTGCCCCTATGGTTTTTGCATTGATTTCTGTTAAACAAACAGAGGACAAATGTAAAAATATTATTTTATTAAATCATTAAACATTTTATAAATGGGATATTTATTTTCATCAGAATCAGTTTCTGAAGGACATCCGGACAAATTAGCCGATCAAATTTCGGATGCCATCTTAGACAACATCCTGGCACAGGACATTAATTCTAAAGTAGCATGTGAAACACTTGTTACAACAGGACAGGTGGTGATTGCCGGAGAAGTAAAAACGGAAGCCTACGTTGATTTTCAAACCGTAGTGCGCGAAGTAATCAACGAAATAGGTTACACCAAAAGCGAGTATAAATTCGACGGGGATGCCTGCGGTATTCTTTCAGCTATTCACGAACAATCGGGAGATATTAACCGGGGTGTGGAACGTGAGAACCCTGAAGATCAGGGAGCAGGTGATCAGGGGATGATGTTTGGTTACGCGACCAACGAAACCAAAAACCTGATGCCTGTAGCGCTCGACTTATCGCATGCATTGGTACAAGAACTGGCGGCCATCAGGAAGGAAGGCAAAGAAATGACTTATCTTCGTCCCGACTCCAAATCGCAGGTTACCATCGAGTACGACGACAACAACAAACCGGTTAAGGTACACACCATTGTTGTATCCACCCAGCATGATGACTTTATCAAAGCCAATGGCAACATCACGCAGGAACAAGCTGATATCACCATGCTTTCAAAGATTCGTGAAGATGTCAAAAGCATCCTGATTCCCAGGGTAAAAGCATTGGATCCTCAATTCGACTCATTAATTCAGGATGATTTTATCCTGCATGTGAATCCGACCGGTAAATTCGTGATTGGCGGTCCGCATGGCGATACCGGCCTGACCGGCAGAAAAATCATCGTGGATACCTACGGTGGTAAAGGAGCACACGGAGGTGGAGCGTTCTCAGGAAAAGACCCATCCAAGGTGGACCGTTCAGCGGCATATGCTGCCCGTCACATTGCCAAAAATATGGTGGCTGCCGGTTTAGCGGAAGAAGTACTGGTTCAGGTGGCATATGCCATCGGGGTTGCCAAACCGATGAACCTGTATGTGAACACCTACGGAACAGCAAAGGTTAATCTCTCTGATGGTCAAATCGCGGAAAAAATCAGTTCGCTTTTCGACATGCGCCCCAAAGCCATTGAAAACAGGCTGAAACTGCGTAACCCTATTTACAGGGAAACAGCAGCATACGGTCACATGGGCAGAACACCCCAAACTGTAACCAAAACGTTCAAAGATAGTAACAGAAAAGAAATTACCTGCGAAGTAGAATTGTTTACCTGGGAAAAAACCGATATGGTAAATGAGATCAGAGGGGCGTTTGGACTGTAAAACTTTCTAATTATGAACCATATAAGTCATATAAGTAACATATAAGCTGTATTTTTTCTGAAAAGAGGCTGTCTCAAAAGTATTTTCATGCGAGAAACAGCCAAGGTGTTTCAGAAGTGTTCAAATGCAAGGCGCTGAGATTGAGGGAGAGGGAGCGTACTAAAGTACGTGACCGAGCACTCATATCGAAAGCAACGCAGCAGTTGGGCGATTATGAGACACCGTCCTTATATGTTACTTATATGACTTATATGGTTTAATATTATTCCTTTGACCTCAACAGCTCTTCGAGCCTGAACATCTCGTCCCGCAGTCTCGCGGCCTCTAAGAATTCCATGTTCTTCGCGGCTTCCTGCATGGCTTTTTTGGTTTTCTGAATGGCTTTTTCGAGCGCGGGCTTCGACATATATTGAACGACTGGATCGGCTGCAATGCTCATGCCGGCTTCAGGTTCAACGTAAGCATTTGGCTCAGCTTTACTCAGGGCTGAACCGACTCCTTTAATAATAGCAGTTGGCGTAATATTGTGTTCAGCATTATAAGCCAACTGTTTTTCTCTCCGGCGGTTGGTCTCGGTAATGGTTTTCTCCATGCTGTCGGTCATCTTATCGGCATACATGATTACCTTCCCGTTGAGATTTCGGGCTGCACGTCCCGCCGTTTGTGTCAGCGAACGGTGCGAACGCAGGAACCCTTCCTTATCCGCATCGAGAATGGCTACCAACGATACTTCCGGCAAATCAAGTCCCTCACGTAGCAAGTTTACGCCCACCAGCACATCATAGATACCGCGACGCAAATCTTCCATAATTTGTACCCTGTCGAGCGTGTCCACATCCGAATGGATATAATTACAACGAACCCCCATTTTGGATAAATAATCCGTTAGTTCTTCGGCCATGCGCTTGGTGAGGGTAGTAACCAGCACACGTTCATCCCGTTCAGTACAAATGGTAATCTCTTCGAGCAGATCATCAATCTGGTTGAGACTCGGCCTGACTTCAATAACCGGATCTAAGAGACCGGTCGGACGAATCAACTGATCGACCACGATGCCCTGCGAGTTTACGAGTTCGTAATCAGCCGGGGTGGCCGAAACATAGATGGTCTGCGGTGTCAGCTGTTCAAACTCGTCGAAAGTCAGCGGACGGTTATCCCGTGCCGCCGGCAAGCGGAAACCATATTCCACCAGGTTTTGTTTGCGGGAAGCATCGCCTCCAAACATCGCCCGGATTTGCGGTATCGTCACATGGCTTTCATCGATTACCATCAGATAATCATCCGGAAAATAATCGAGCAGGCAATACGGACGACTACCCGGCGCCCGTCCATCGAAATAGCGGGAGTAGTTCTCGATCCCGGAACAATAGCCCAACTCTTTGATCATTTCCAGGTCGTAGCTCACCCGCTCATAAATGCGTTTGGCTTCATAATCTTTTCCGACGGAACGAAAATATTCCGCCTGCAGGTCACGATCCCGCTCAATCAGGTGTAACGCCTGGTTGATTCTCTCTTTGGTAGTGACAAATATACTTGCCGGAAAAATACGGTAGGCATCGAATCGCTCCTGCACATGCAGGTTAACGGGGTCTAAGGTCAGTATTTCATCTATTTCATCTCCCCAGAACACAATCCGCAGGATATCGTCGGCATAAGCCAGGAAAATATCCACCGTATCTCCTTTTACACGAAAATTTCCGCGGTTGAGTTCAATATCATTCCGGGAATACAGGCTCTCGACTAAGTTGCGCAGAAAAGCATTGCGCACTATTTTTTGACCTTTGCGGACTTCAATCACGTTGGAAGTAAAATCTTCAGGATTACCGATGCCATACAAACACGAAACCGACGAAACCACGATGACATCTCTTCTGCCCGACAGCAAGGCTGAAGTTGCCGATAACCGCAACTTTTCAATCTCCGCGTTGATGGATAAATCTTTCTCGATGTAGGTATCCGTCACCGGCAAATACGCTTCCGGTTGATAATAGTCATAATAGGACACGAAATATTCCACGGCGTTATCCGGAAAGAAAGCCTTGAATTCGCTGTACAGCTGAGCGGCTAAGGTTTTGTTATGACTCAACACTAAAGTCGGACGGTTCACCTCGTTCACCACGTTGGCAATGGTAAAGGTTTTTCCCGAACCGGTCACCCCCAGCAAAGTCTGAAATGGGATGCCACCCTGCAACCCTTCTACCAATTGCTTAATCGCCTCCGGCTGGTCACCGGTGGGACGATAGTTTGATGTGAGATTGAAAGACATGTTGATAGCGAATAGCGAATAGTGAATAATGTAGGGGTTAACGGCGTTAACCTTTTTTTTAATCACGGCGTTAACCCCTATAATACCGTGTTAACCAGTCAATAATTTTTGGGCATTACGAGCCACAGGATGATGTACAATAAGGTTCCGGGAAAACCGGCAGAAAGGATGGAGAGCAGCACATATCCTACCCTGACTAAAGTCGCATCCAATCCCAGGTATTCCGCGATACCGGCGCATACTCCGGCTATCATCTGGTCTTTCGAACGGCGTAATTTCTTTTCCATACAATTTGATTAATATTGTTTTGCAAAGGAAGTAAAAATATCTGAAAATTTATCTTTTAAACCACAAAAGGCACAAAAGAAAGACTAAGGAAACACAAAAGAACTAATAGCGAATAGCGAATAGTGAATAACAGAAGTAATGAAAGACACCCTCTATTAATTCTAAATTTTTAATTTTTAATTCTCACTTTTGTGTTTCCTTAGTCTTTCTTTTGTGCCTTTTGTGGTTTATTTTTCAAATTCAATTTCCAGTTCCCCAAATTCAACCATAGCATTAAACACCCTTATTTTCTGATACAAATGCAACTCTTCTGCTTTGACGTCCTGCTCCACGATAATGCCTTTATCCAGCAAAAACGCCCGGTTGGTACCGTACAGCACCGGCAAACGGGGTGTCACCCATTGTTTCCCATCAAATAATGCGATATTGGCATAAGAAGTATCCGTGAGCAAGCCATTTCGCACCAACAGCACATCATCACAATCAACGCGTTGGGCAAGCAGTTGTTCATATGCAGTCCGGTCGGCAGACTTATACTGCATGGCTTCCAGAGTTGTTTCCACCATTTTCAGCGTTTTAATCCTTCGCATTTGATACGGAATAAACTCCGGCTGGCGAAAACCCTGTTCATCATACAACACCCGGCATTTAAACAAACCCGTTGCCGGCAACTCCTGCTGATGCATAAATGCAGTTAAATCAGGGATTTCATTGTCCGGGAAAAATTGCCGAAAACAATGATTAACCCTTTGCTGGTGGTATTCCAGGCGGAAAAACACACCATCTTTCAGCTTTATTGATTCAAGAAACCGGCACATACACTTTCTGTATTAATTCTTCATATTCTTTATCCAACTCACTCTGAAAAGTAATGCCGCCACCGCTCTTGTAAACCAAACCTTCATCCGTTTGTTCCATGAAACGTATCATGACTGCCGAATCGAGGTTTTCGCCATCGAAATAACCACAAACGCCGGTATAGAATCCCCGGTCGTAACCTTCCGCCTGATTAATAATCTCCAGTGTTTTGGCTTTAGGAGCCCCGCAGATTGAACCGGCAGGCAACAGGGAAAACAAGATATCCCCCAGCCGTTCGCGGTACTTGTCGGGCAACCTTCCCGTAATCTCCGAACTCACCTGCAACAAGTCCTGCAGCATGGTGTTGATTCTTTCCACGTAGCGGTAACGGGTCACACGCACATCCGAGGCCACCATACTCAGGTCATTGCGCAACAAATCCACGATGGTGGCATGCTCGGCCATTTCCTTTTCATCCTGCAGTATTTTCCCTTCCGCATCAGCAAGCGTGGCATCAATAGTACCTTTCATGGGAAAAGTTTTGATTTCACTTGCTTTAATTTGAATGAAAGTCTCCGGTGAGAGCACCAAAAACCTGTCCTTCAACCACAATTTATAGGGCGCTGATGCCATATCATAAATACCTGCTAAAGAAAGACTGGTCGATATCCGGGTTGGCTGGGTCAGATTCGTCAGAAAGGAATTACCCAACTGAATCTGTTCTTTGACGATATTAAATTTTTCAGCATACACCTCCTTCGAAACCGGGAATGCTTGCCAGTGAAAGTCTTTATCCTTCGTTATATTTTGGGATTTAGCGTGAAATTGCCACCTGATGTACCGGTCATCCAGCTCCTCTTTGCTGATGACATAACCCGCATCTCCCGCATAATTTACAATGAACAAAAAGGGAACAGCACCGGCACCCAGTTCATTCATCCGGCATTTAATTACTTCAGAACTTAATCTTGTATATGGAAAGGTTTTCTCCGACATCTTTACAGAATTTCCTGCAAAAATACAGATAAATCAGGATTAATGTTCAAATATTTTTTTAACTTTGCACCGCAAAACCAAATTTGCACGCTTCATTGACATTTTTTTACCGACTCCGTAGCTCAGCTGGTAGAGCAACAGACTCTTAATCTGTGGGTCGTGGGTTCGAACCCCACCGGGGTCACAAGTCAATTAAGCTACTCGCCCTATTAATATTTTACATCCTAATCAATTGAACTAATTTTGCCTTAAACTTTTTTTTATATCAAAGTAATTTTTGGGGGGCAAACCACTGCATACAAATGTAATCATTTTTTTATGGCTGAAACCTATACATTTCCTCATTTCAATCTCTATCAAAATAAAATTCAATAATATGACACCTAATCTATTTAAAGCGTTATTTTTGCATGTCATCTAAACTTTTCAATTTTTGTTAGAATTTTACTTTTTCTTGTTAAGAAAATAAAAATACAAATGAACACTTATTCATGTATTCATTTAATTGATTAGATTTGCCGAAAATTTGAAGATTATGGTTAAAAAAATTCATTTACTGATATTATTTGTCCTGGTTACTTTTGCTATTTCCGGACAAATCTTTGAGCCTGTTACCTGGTCACACGAGCTGAAAATTACCGGTAAAACTACCGGTGAAGTGATTCACAAAGCAACCATCGAGGACAAATGGCACTTGTACGGGATGAATATTCCCAAAAACGGTCCCCGCCCCACACGCATTGTGTATGAAACAATAACGAATGCGGAGAAAGATGGAGACATCATTGCCAAATCAAAATTACTGGAAGTTTTCGACAAGAGCTTCGATATGAACCTGTCGTGGTATGCCAATGAAGCGGTTTTCGTACAGAAAATTAAATTCAAAGATGCCGCTCAGGTAAAAATTGAGGGTTATGTTGAGTTTATGGCTTGTGACGATGAACGCTGTCTCCCACCGGTGCAGGACGAATTCTCGCTTGGAAATGCCAAAGTTGCACCGACAGCAAATGCAACAAAGGAACCGGTTGTTACAAAACCGGTCGAACTTAAAACAGCTGTGGAGGACAAGCAAGTAAGTGAGGAAAATGCCGCGATAACAACTGTTGACATCCCGGAAAAAGAACTCAATGCAGCAACAACTGACTATTGGAAGCCGGTAATTGATGAATTGCGTGATTTTGGCAATCAACTGGGTAGTTCGGGGGACATCTCTCTTTGGCTGATCTTTCTGGCCGGATTAGCGGGTGGCTTTCTGGCGCTATTCACTCCTTGTGTCTGGCCTATCATCCCCATGACGGTAAGCTTCTTCCTCAAAAGATCGGAGAAAAAAGCCAAAGGAAGACGGGATGCTATCTTATATGGCTTATCCATCATTCTGATATACGTAACCCTCGGGGTACTGATAACCGTGATATTCGGGGCAAGTGCATTAAACAGCATGTCGACCAATGCTGTCTTTAATCTTTTGTTCTTTGCCCTGCTCGTGGTATTCGCCATTTCTTTCTTTGGCGCTTTTGAAATTACACTGCCGGCTTCCTGGTCGACTAAATTAGATGCGAAAGCCGATTCGACTGCCGGTATTCTCAGCATCTTATTCATGGCTTTTACACTCGTGCTGGTTTCTTTCTCCTGCACCGGACCAATCATCGGCACCTTGTTGGTTGAAGTGGCAAGCTCGGGTACCATCCTCGCGCCTGCAATCGGCATGCTTGGTTTCGCGGTAGCATTGGCCATTCCGTTTACCTTTTTTGCCTTCTTCCCTTCCCTGCTGAAATCGATGCCGAAGTCGGGTGGCTGGTTGAACAAGGTTAAAGTTGTACTGGCCTTCTTAGAATTAGCACTTGCTCTCAAATTCTTATCGGTCGCCGATTTGGCTTATGGCTGGAGGATACTTGACCGGGAGGTGTTTATTTCACTGTGGATCATCATTTTTGCCTTGCTGGGCTTTTACCTACTGGGAAAAATCAGGTTTCCACACGACAGCGAAAGCAAACACACTTCTGTTTTGGGGACTTTCTTAGCCATCATTTCTCTTTCTTTCGCATTGTACATGGTTCCCGGTTTGTGGGGAGCGCCCCTGAAGGCCATCAGTGCTTTTGCACCGCCGTTAACTACTCAGGACTTCAATCTGTATGATTATGAAGTACATGCTGAGTTTTCGGATTATGAAGCCGGCATGAAATATGCGGCTGAAAAGGGCAAGCCGGTCGTGGTTGACTTCTCCGGATATGGTTGTGTTAACTGTCGCAAAATGGAGGCTTCGGTTTGGACGCACCCCCGCGTAAAAGAGCTGCTGGAGAACGATTATGTATTGATTACCTTATTTGTTGATGATAAAACGCCATTGGATAATCCATATACGATCGAAGAAAATGGTAAAACAAGAAATATACGAACAGTCGGCGATAAATGGAGTTATCTGCAACGGGTAAAATTTGGTGCTAATGCACAACCTTATTACGTGATGCTCGACAACAACGGAATTCCGTTGAGCAGTCCATTCACTTTCGATGAAAATCCGGACAATTTCATCCGCTGGCTCGAAAGAGAATAACTGATTATCTGACAAAATTTCAGCCTGATACTGCCAAAACAAGGGTTAAATTGTTTTGGCAGTATTCTTGTGTACGGACAGGATGGCAGTAGAGACGCAATTTATTGCGTCTAAATAGCGAATAACTAATAGCGGAAAGCGGAAAGCGGAAAGCGCAAAGCGCAAAGCGCAAAGCGGAAAGCGGAAAGCGGAGAACTGAGAGCGAATAGCGAATAGCGAATAGCGAATAGTAAAATAGTAAAAACATATATATCGCAATGAAAAAGCAAAAAGTTGAAGAAACACCGGAGCAAAATGAAAAGCAGGTAGAAAATCAGGTTACGGAAGAAAAAGAAATGACAGCGGATGAAACGGCTGATCAGATTTCGGCAGATATCGAAAACCTGAATCAGGAAGTATCTGAACTGAAAGATAAAAACCTGCGCCTGATGGCCGAATTTGATAATTTCCGCAAGAGAAGCATCAAAGAAAGAGCTGATTTAATCAAATTTGCCGGAGAGGATGTACTGAAGAAAATTCTTCCATTGATTGATGATTTTGAGCGTGGACTACAGGCAATGGATTCTGCTGAGGATGTTAAAGCAGTGAAAGAGGGTGTAGATTTAATTTACGCCAAATTTATTTCTTTCTTAACTGAAAACGGAGTAAACGTTATTCCAACTCAGAATGAGGTATTTAACACCGACCTGCACGAAGCCGTAACTACTTTCCCGGCGCCATCAGAAGAGATGAAAGGAAAAATTATCGACTGTGTATCCAAAGGGTATACCCTGAACGAAAAAGTGATTCGTTTTGCCAAAGTGGTTGTCGGAGAATAAAACAATACAGGTTGAAATAAGAAATTCATAATTCAAACGAAAGTGTCTAAAAGAGATTATTACGAAATACTGGGTGTTAGCAAGAATGCTTCCGCCGATGAAATTAAGAAAGCATACCGCAAGAAAGCCATCGAATATCACCCTGATAAAAATCCGGGTGACAAAGCTGCCGAGGAAAAATTCAAAGAAGCAGCCGAAGCTTATGAGGTATTGAGTGATCAGCAAAAGCGCCAGCGTTACGACCAGTTCGGTCATGCCGGCGTGAACGGCGCTGCCGGAGGTGGTTTTGGCGGTGGTGGCATGAGTATGGATGATATATTCTCTCATTTCGGTGATATTTTCGGTGGACATTTCGGATTTGGCGGTGGTGGTTTTAGCGGTTTTGGTGGCGGCGGTCGCGGTGGTACCCGGGTCAGAAGGGGTTCCGATTTAAGGGTGAAAGTCAGATTGACACTCGCAGAAATTGCCAATGGTGTAGAAAAGAAAATCAAAGTAAAAAAATTCGTTCCTTGTCAGCATTGTAATGCTACCGGTGCGGCACATGGTTTAGATTCCGTCACTTGTTCGACTTGCCACGGTAGCGGAAGGGTTACCCGGGTGCAAAACACGATTTTAGGGCAGATGCAAACCCAGTCGGAATGTCCGACCTGTCAGGGAGAAGGCAAGATCATCAAGGACAAATGTTCGCATTGTAACGGTGAAGGTATCGTCAGGGAAGACGAAGTTATCAACATCAACATCCCGGCAGGTGTGATGGAAGGCATGCAACTCTCGATGAGTGGAAAAGGTAATGCTGCCCGTCGCGGTGGCGTGAATGGCGACTTGCTGATTCTGGTAGAAGAAGAGAAACACCCCGATCTCATCCGTGATGAGAATGATTTGATTTACAACCTGCTGATAACTGTTCCGACAGCCATACTGGGCGGTTCGGTTGAAGTGCCTACTGTCGATGGAAAAGTAAAGGTTAACATCACACCGGGTACACAGCCGGGCAAGGTGCTGCGTTTAAGAGGAAAAGGTTTGCCAAGCGTGAACCGTTACGGAACAGGCGATTTACTTGTCAACATCGGCGTGTACATCCCGGAAAATCTGAACAAGGAAGAAAAGACCGTGATGGAAAAACTGGCTAAATCGGAAAATGTGAAACCAAATGCATCTGCTTCGAGAGATTTCTTCTCAAGATTCAGGAATATGTTTGAGTAGATTCTCACCATATTTTCACATTTTGCATACTTCAAATTCTGCTAAAAAGATTAACTTTGCGGGAGTAATTAAACCAATTCATCCGTGAAGCATCTTTTTAGCATTTTTTTTATTCTGTCTATATGTGTCGCATCTTTTGGTCAGTCATTAGATGCAAATTATTTAGCCTACATAGAAAAATACCACACAATTGCCATCAGGCAGCAAAAATCACATGGCATACCAGCCAGTATAATATTGGCGCAGGGACTTCTCGAATCGGGAGCAGGAAGAGGCCGGCTGGCCGTAGAAGCCAACAATCACTTTGGCATTAAGTGTCACGACTGGACTGGTGACCGGATTTACCACGATGATGATGAAAGAAACGAATGTTTCCGCAAATACCGTCACGCTTCAGAATCTTATGAAGACCACTCCCTGTTTTTGGTCAATCGTTCCAGATACAGAAATCTGTTTCAACTAAATCCGACCGACTATGTAGCCTGGGCACACGGGCTGAAAGCTGCCGGTTACGCAACCGACCCGGCTTACGCGCAGAAACTTATCAGCCTGATCGACAGATACAGTTTACACGAGTATGACAAAGTCCACAGGAGACTGTTTGCATCAAACGACGACAATAAAATCACTGAAGCTGTTTCAGCACATCAGCCCGAACGTGCCATCTACAAATCAAATTATATCAGGATTGTTGTTGCAACGGCCAACGACACTTATGCATCTTTAGCAAAAGAGCTGAAAATATCTGAGCGCAGATTGAGAAAATACAATGAAGTTGGAACGGATGCAGAACCACGCGCGGGGAGCATCGTGTATTTGTCGAAAAAGAAGAAACGGGCAGCCTGCTCCAATCGCATCCACGTGGTGCAACCCGGAGAAACGCTCTACGGTATTTCGCAACTATATGGAATCCAGCTTATCAGTCTTTATAAACTCAATGATTTATCGTTCGAACAGGGTGCTTATATCGGACAAATCTTAAAATTACGATGATACAGACATCATGAGACGAAGAAATACAGAGACCATACGCGATGTTATAGAGCAATTTCTCAAACAAAAGAAATTAGACAAGCCTTTGTTTGAAAAGAAAATTGTGGACGCATGGCCCGAAGTATTGGGAAAGAACATCATGAAATATACCAGTAATTTAGCTATTAAAAACAGGAAGCTATATGTTACCATAACATCCTCGGTATTGAGACATGATTTATTTATCTCGCGTGAAAATATTGTTGAGTCGTTAAACAAGCATGTAGGAAGTCATGTTATTGATGAAATAGTATTCAGGTAACAAGCTAAAGAAACACCTGTAAACCCATTAATTCTGAATGAAAAAAATCCTTATCTTGCTGATTTGCACCTTATCAATATTGCAAATCAGCGCGCAGTATTATACCATCAGCGGATACATTACCGATGAAAAAAGCGGGGAAACACTGATCAACGCTTCTATATACGACATCAACTCCAGAAAAGGAACCGTTGCGAACGTGTATGGTTTTTACTCGCTGACACTTCCCAAAGGTCATATCGACCTGCAATACTCCTATGTCGGTTATGCTACACAAGCACGGAAACTCGACCTGAAAAAAGACACAGTCATCAACATCCGTTTCAAGTCCTCCATCGACCTGCAGGAAATTACCGTTATTGGTCGCCAGCGCATCACAGGCGTACAATCTGCCCAAATGAGTGCCGTTGAAGTTCCCATCAACCAGATTAAAACGGTACCTACCCTTTTTGGAGAAGCCGATTTGGTTAAAGCCCTGCAACTGTTACCCGGAGTACAATCCGGCTCCGAAGGTTCTACCGGCATGTACGTCAGAGGTGGCGGTCCGGATGAAAACTTATTTTTATTAGATGGAATCCCTGTTTACAACGTGAACCACATGGCCGGTTTCTTCTCCGTTTTCAATCCCGATGCCGTTAAGAATGTGACCTTATACAAAGGGAGTTTCCCGGCACGATTCGGGGGCAGGTTATCATCCGTGATTGATGTCAGGATGAATGACGGAAATGACAAGGAAATCCACGGCAATGTGAGCGTAGGCATCATTTCCTCCAAAATTAACATCGAAGGACCGATTATCAAAGAAAAAACAACTTTCAATATTTCAGCCCGCCGGACTTATTCCGATTTACTCCTGCAACCCATTTTAATGTTTGCTTCTGATGAAGCTTTTGATGAAAATGATGATGGAAACATATCTGCCGGATATTATTTCTATGATCTGAATGCTAAAATCAACCATAAATTCTCTAACAACGATAGGCTGTATTTCAGTTTATATATGGGAGATGACATTATATATACCAACTTCAGAAATCAATACACCAATATATATGATGAAGAAGATCAAATCAGGTATGAATCATCGAACAGGATGAATTTAAAATGGAACTGGGGAAACATTGTCACTTCTGTCCGCTGGAATCACATGATTAACAACAAATTGTTCATGAATGCCACAGTTGCTTATACCCGTTATCGTTTTGACATGGGCGTTGGAACGAAGATGAAAAGCACGACAACCTACCCCGATTCAATTAAAAAAGAATCATCAGAGATATTCATGGGCTATCAATCCGGAATTGAAGATTATACTTTTAAAGCCGATTATGACTATGCACCACATCCCAATCACGATGTGAAATTCGGGATTAATTATACCTATCATACATTCAGACCCGGAGTTTCAGTGGCAAGAATTGATATAAAAGAGAGCGGCCAAACCCTTGCAGTCGACACCATGATAGGAGATAAAAATGTTTATTCACATGAGACCATGTTTTATGCTGAAGACAATATTTCAATCGGTTATGCACTGAAAGCCAATCTGGGTTTACATTATTCTTTTTTCAACGTGCAAAAGGAGACTTATCACTCCCTGCAACCCCGTTTAGGTTTGCGATTATTGGCCAACGACAATTTATCATTCAAAGCCGGTTATGCAGCCATGAGTCAGAACGTACACCTGTTATCTAATTCATATGTTAGTCTGCCTACCGACCTGTGGGTTCCGGTCACCAAACGCATCAAACCCATGCGCTCCCATCAGTATTCAGTCGGCGCTTTCTATAACCTGAGAGATATATTGGATTTATCAATAGAAGGCTACTATAAATCCATGCACAACCTGATTGAATACAAAGACGGAGCAACTTTTCTGGGTTCAAGTACAGGTTGGGAAGACAAGGTGGTGATGGGCGATGGATGGGCGTATGGGGTCGAGTTTCTGGCTCAGAAATCTATCGGCAAAACAACAGGATGGATTGGATATACCTGGGCAAAATCAGAAAGGTTATTCAACCGTCCGGGACAGGAACTCAACTACGGCAAGGTATTTCCGGCTAAATACGACCGCCGGCATGATGTCAGTCTTGTTGTATCTCATAAATTCAGCGACCGGTTTGATTTATCAGGAACCTGGGTTTTCAGCACCGGTAATACCGGAACATTGGCTTTACAGCAATATGCAGCAGGAGAAATTCCAGACACGAACAATTATTATCCACAAAATAATATAACCGGTGAACAGAACTATATAAGCGGAAGGAACAATTTTCGCTTCAATCCTTATCACCGCATGGACATCGGCATGAATTTCCACAAAAAGAAGAAATATGGAACACGAACCTGGAATATAAGCATTTACAACGCTTACAATAACAACAACCCATTCCTGGTATACCCAAAAGAGGATCAAGATTACAATCCAATTACCAATCAGTATGTTACAAAGAAATCATTGGTTCAGGTATCCGTTTTTCCCATTATTCCTTCAATAAGCTATAGTTATAAATGGTAATATAAAATCGTCATTAAAATGAAAACACTCCATAATTTTCTGATTGTAACGCTTTCAATACTGATTTTCAATTCCTGCGAGAAAGTAATTGAATTTAACGGCGAAGAAACAACTCCCATGATCGTGGTGAATAGTTTCGTTACGCCAGACTCATTAATCTATGCTCAAATCTCAAAAAGCAAATTCTTTTTAAGCAACAAAACCGGATTCGATTATATCAACAATGCAGATGTTTCTTTGTATCTAAACAACATCTTCAAAGAAAAACTCACATTCACATCTGACGGTCTGTATTTAAGTAATTTGAAACCAAATACCGGCGATACCATTCGTTTTGTTATTACAGCTAACGGATTGGATGATGTCGAAAGCATTTCTGTTATTCCCGATCAACCTGTTATTCTTTCGGCTGACACTGCCTTTAAAATTTCTTATACTGAGTTTCAACTTGAAGATGAAGATACGATTGGATATTATCAAGCTGGTGAATTAGCTTTCAGCATTAAGCTTAAAGATGAGGCAAATCAGCCGGATTATTACAGACTGACACTAAAAAGACAGACTGTTATTAATGCCGGAGGAGGCTTCACATACGAAGAGGTTGATTATATGCCATTCATCCTGGAGGGATTTCAAAACACGAATACAGGGGGCGGTTTATTTGATATTTTCGGAGGTATAATAGTTGACTCTAAAAACCAACAACTAATAACAGATGAGCTTTTTAACGGGAAAGAATTTGTATTGAAATTCACGGCGCTTTCATCAAGAAGAATGGTGAAATCCGGCTATGAGGATCGTTTTTTTTACGGTAGTGACAATGTGGTTTCGGAAGAATATATTGTAAACTTGCAAGGTATTTCTAAGGACATGTATCTTTATCTGAAATCAAAAGAAATGGCTGATGGAATAATGGATGGTTTTTTCACCGAACCGGTTCAAATCTACAACAACATCAGCAAAGGAATCGGCATATTGGGAAGTTATACCAGCAACCGGGTTACATTTAAAACACGTTGATAAACAACGCCATAACTCTTACTTCTTTTTATTCCAGTTTTCGTTCCGGTATTTTTCATTGGCTAATAATTCCACCGCTTTCATCATTGCCTCATCAGGCGTGATGGTTTGGGTAATACCGGTCACGAATTTAACCTCGTCAATCATCTTATTAAAAAAGGCTGATGGCGTTCGTACAGGCAGGTTATTTTCCAGGCAAAAAGTACGAATATTCTTTACCGGACTGGGAACCGATGCGATACCTTTTACGGCTGAATTTACGTTCTTAGCCGCCAATGCACCCGTCAGTTTATCTATATCGGCATCATAAAGCAGGGTACCATGATGTAATACCCGGTTGGCTGTCACATGCGACGCGGTACCTGAAAACTTAAACCCATCGGGCAACCAAAGGTCTTTACGCTTACCCACCACAGGCTGACAGCCGAAGGTAGTCAGAGATACGATGATGGGCTTCAGAAATTCAGCATTCAAATCGGTCTTGTCGCCTTTTTTATTGCTGATGAAGCAGTAATTGAGATTACCATAATCGTGGTAAACCGCTCCCCCACCCGATATGCGCCTATAAACGGGAATGGCATGCTGTCGGCAGAAATCCGCGTTAACTTCATTTACCCATACCTGATTACATCCGATGATAACTGAAGGGGCATTCACATAAAACAAGGCATATTCCATGTCTGTTTTGTTAAAAAGAAACTCTTCCAAGGCCAGGTTAATGGCCGGATCGCTTTTTTCTGAAACAACTAATTCCATGGTATCATTTTAATTGTGATGTGTATATCAGCTGATGATCCGGGTATAAATCCGGATGTAAAACCGAGATAACATCCAGCAGCAGCCAATCGGGACGGGCAACCGCGCTTTCCCAAAAATCATTGGCGCTGGAGGGTAACATCCGTTTATTGAAGTTATAGACTCTTTTCGTGGTTACAGGTTTAAAAAGCGCATGTTTTTTATCTGCCTGTACCAGTTCATCTATCGATGCAAAATTGCAATTTAACCACACATCAGCATGCGAGAAGTTCTTCAAAACAGACTCGACATTCAAGGGCAGACTACCTTTTGAATCGTCGCCGGCATAATAATAATCACCGCCCGCATCAGCAAATAAACGGGCCATAAAGCTGTTACCACCCGGCATGTACCAGGTGCCTCTGAAGTTGGAACCGGAGACAACAGTTGGCTTCTTCTCAACAGCCTGTGCCCGGGCTTTAACCGACTGATAAGATTCGTTCACAAAATTGAAAATACTGTCGGCTTCCTTTTCCTTGTCGAAAAACACAGCCACAAACTTTATCCACTCCGCCCTTGCCAACAGGGAACTTTCCATCCATTCGTTGTTATACACCACCGGGATGCCAGCCTGCATCACTCTTTTTGCATAGGGATCGTCCTGTTTGTAACCACTCATCATCAGCATAGCCGGATGCAAACGCAGTGTTTTTTCTACATTGATATTGAAAGCATCACCCAAATCTTCAATCTCACCGTTTTTCACCTGATACTGAATATATGCATTGTAGATTAAATCGGGGGAACAAACTCCCGACACCCGTTCAATCACATCAAGCAAAGCCAGAAATTCGAAATGCGTGGAAGAAGTCACGGCCAGATTAGCAACCGGCTGACGAATCACACTTCCATCAGCAGGCGTTACGACACTATCCTCAGCAACCACATAATAACGGGCAAAAACTTTCCCCGGTTGCCAGAGGTCGTTGACGATTACTTCCTTGTATCCGGGGTGATAGACGATATCAAAACCTTCGGCATAGAGCAGACTCAGGGTGTCTCCCGAACCGGCAAGTGTAGCATCAGCCTGACGGTCCACCCGGTTACAGGCAGCAGTCAGCACCAGCACAATGACAAAAAAAAGGGCTTTCATTTTCATGTAAAAAACAAAAGCCCAAAGTTACGAAATATTTTCAATCTTAATGACCGCCTCCCCTGACATTTGTTGCCGCTTTGGTAGATTCCGGCTCCCTGACAAAAATCCAGAAAAGCACTGACACCGACACAAACACGCCGCACAGAATATAAAGCAACTGATAATTACCCGTTTGCCTGATTACATTGGCGACACCATTACTCATCATCTGAGGCAATACCACGGCCAGGTTAAATACTCCCATGAACAAACCCATCTTGGCCGGGTTCACGCGTTCACTCATAATGGCAAATACAATGGAAATTATGGCCGACCAGCCGATGCCGACCAACAACATGCCTAAATAGAAATCCCACTCAACCGACCCGACAAAAGCGATGTAGAAATACCCCAATGCAGCAACCGAGAGTGCCAAAATATAGGTACGCACCCGACCGATGATTTTAGCTACCGCCTGCAACACCAGCGGGAAGATAGCACCCACCAGATTCAGAATAAAGAATCCGAGTGAAACCATGTTCCCAATCGAAGAATCAGCAGTTTGTTGCACCCCCGTCAGACTTTCGGCAAACCAGTTGGCTGTAATTTTTGCAAGATCGATATTCGGTAAAATTCTGTTTTCGATGAAAAAACCAGATAGTATAAACATACTTTGGAAAGCCACCCACGAAAAAGAGTGAGCCAGCATGATTTTATGGAATTCCTTTTTATTGGAAGGGTTTTTAATCCCGTCAACGATATTTACAATCCCTATTATCACCGAATATATCAATGCAGATATTAGTACCGGATTGTGTAATGCCGCTAATGTGTCGTGAAAGAAATGGTGAAATAAACTAAAGATACCGAACACCAGAAATCCGTACAGTGGATAAATTTCTTTGATAATTTGCCAAACGCCAAACTTTTCCTCCTCACCATCAGCTTTCTCCACGATCATATCCTTCTTCTCTTCAATCAGCAGAATGGGGAAAACAGCCATAGCCAACACGATGAAAGCCGCGATATACAACAATATTTCATTGCCGAACAACATCGACAGGAAATAAGCAAACACCCCGAAAAAACCGGAAACAATCTGCATCCAGACATAACCCGATGTCCGCACCTTCCCTTCCGGCGTTAAATCCGCGATGATAGAACGAGCCGGATTGAAAGTCACGTTAACCGATAAATCCAGAAAAAGGGCAATCAGCGAAGCGATGATGACAATATCAGCAATACCCGTGATATTCGATATTTCCTGTATAAACGGCAGACAAAGAAAAGCAATCGCGCTAATAATACCCCCAATCATGATAAACGGTCGGCGACGCCCACCCATGAACCATACATTATCGCTGATCATACCCACGATGACCTGCCCGAATATCCCGGCAATCGGTCCCGCGAGCCACACGAAAGCCACCTCGTGAATATCGAGTCCGTATTTTTTAGACAAAATCCAACTCAGCGCGGCAATCTGAGTCGAAAGCGCGAAGCCTACTGCCGTTGCCGGCAAAGCCAGTAAAGCTAAAAAAGGATTGGATAATTTTTTCTGGATGTTCAGCATGATGATTTATTTTAATTGGGTTTCGATGATTTTTGCATTTCTGAGGTTTATAAAACCAAAATTGCATGCAATTTTATACAAAAAACGGATGATATGCGAATTTTGAAGGAAAAAAGGAAGGAAAGAGGGAGTGCAAACGATTTCGGGGGATTAATAATCCCCCCGGTTTATCGGTGGGTTGCGGTATTGGGATTTCGGGAAATAATCACATAAATCTTATTGCTACTTTTGCAATTTCTTAATTTCTTTATCAAAATCGCTTTCGTAGTTTTTATCCTGAATCAACCGAAACTTATCATATTCCTGTTCGGCTTTCAGTCTCGCTTCCAACATACTTACTTTCCCTTTTTCATTCAATATTGGGTAATGTGAGAGTTGAGAAAACCATCGATAAATTTCACCCATTGTTGCATGTTGAAGGCAATTCCCCGCTGTGCATTGTTTTCGGCCAAATCCAGGTATGCTGAAACAATGCGATTCAGTTCCGCAACGTGTTGGTGTGATAAATAATTTTTCGCAATCGACACATCGCTTTTCAAGATTTTGCCATCCGGAGCCGCTTTCCATGTTTTCAATCCCATGTACAGTTTGGTGGCATCGGCTTCGGAATAGATGATTTCGGCAGCAGTTTGACCAGTAATCGCCCAATGCAGTTTATTCTGAACAGCTGCGAAAAAGTCTTTGGTTTGCTGACTGTTTTTGTCGTAATCGGTGCTGAGCGCATAAATATCAGTGATTTTTTGATAGAAGCGTCGTTCGCTGGCCCGTATCTCACGGATGCGTTCCAGCAATTCATCAAAATAATCCTGACCAAAACTTTTACCTTGTTTAAGACGCTCATCGTCCATCACAAATCCTTTAATGATAAATTCGTTGAGTGTTTGAGTAGCCCATTTTCTAAATTCAGTTGCCTGCGAAGAGTTTACACGGTAACCTACAGCAAGAATAGCTTCAAGGCGGTAGAACTCCATTGACCGTGTTACTTCCCGGCTGCCCTCCTTTTGAACTGTTTCCAAAATGGAAACAGTTGAAGACATGTCGAGCTCGCCCGTTTCAAAGATATTCTTCAAATGCTTACTCACAGCTGGCACATTGACACCAAACAGTTCTGCCATTGCCTTTTGAGTAAGCCAAAACGTGCCATCCTGAAAATACACGCTTACTTTCGCGTTTTTACCGACGGGGTTGAAGAGGAGGATGTTTTTGGTTTGCATGGATTGTGAAATTATTCTGGACTATCTGAAAGATTAGTTAACGTTTTTTGCCGTACAAATATACTGATTTTAAGTCATAAAAAACAGTTGAAGAATAAAAAACATTTTGCATTATAGAACATAAAAAAGCCTCACTTCCTCCCGAACTAAAGCTCTCTAATCCTGCATTTTTTACCTTTTGCACGATTAATAAAACAAAACATCAAACCTGACATCATAAAAAAATCCAGCTGCTGTGTTTGATAAAACAAGCCCTGGATTTTGACGGTACAAGCCTTGGAAATTGATGTTGAAAGCCTTAGTAATTGAAGTTTACGCCCTACATAATTGAAGTTTATGGCCTACATAACGGTCATCATGCAAGCGCGTTCTTTGTTATAGAGCAACAGCGTTCTTTATTGTAGAGCAAGTGCATTCGATGGCGTAGAGCAACGTTGCTCTTTATTGTTGAGCTATGTTGCTCTTTGAGGAGGGAAGTACGTCCAAGCGGACACTCCCCGGTAGCGTCGTTGGTTTCGTGAGTAATCGCTTGGTACCGCAATAACAAGTGACAACGGTAATCTCGTAATTGCCGGCCGGTAGTTCATCGGGAAGCTGAAATATCAGGGATTTGGGATTATTGAAACTTTTTGGGATGCGGCTGACCTGGTATTTTTGCCGGGTCTGCGTATTGGCGAACCAAACACCACATTCGGGGAAATCTCCCATGATCTTCAGATTACGACCGGTCAGTTCAACATAATCTCTTTCCATCACTAACTCTTTATAACCATTGGCGCTGTAAGCTTCTGTAATGTAGCGGTTGCGGTAATACTTTCTTGATACGCGTAATTTTGTTTTGGAAACACAGTTACGCAGGGCCTTGCCGGGTATCGTGACAATTTTCAACTTGTTTCCTTTTAGCGTGGTGCGGTCGGATGGTACAGTTCCCGTGACAACCGGATGAATGTGAACCAGTCCCGTATCGATGTGATAACCTTGTGATGCCAAGTCTATCACTTTTTCATGATAGGTTTGTATCAGTATGGCAAATAAGGCGGAATCCACAAAAGGAACTTTGGGTTTCAACAGTTCTATAATCTTTTCAAGGTCATATTTGCCTTTCGATTCGGGCATAACCAGTGATTTATTCTGTACGGTTTTGAGCGTCGTATCAATGATTTGAACGTTGACAATCTTTTCTGTTTGAGAATACATGGTAAACAAATAATAAATTGAATGGAACCTCAGTGTTAAAGTGGTTGATTTACATTAACCGGTCGCGAAAATAAAATCAATATTTTACATGGCAAAATTTAAACCATGCAATACGTATAAATAAACAATGCAAAAACACAAAATTTCACAAACTCTTGTTTATTTCATCGATATAAGCAAGCAATTCTTCTCTCCCCTGCCCTTTTTCAGAAGAAGTGATGAAAATCGGCGGTAGTTCTTCCCAGGTTTCAAAGAGCTTATCGCGGTATGCTTTCAAATTTTCACTGAGCTTAGACTTAGATAATTTATCAATCTTGGTGAAAATAATAGAGAATGGGATACCATTTTCGCCCAGCCACTCCATGAATTCGATGTCGATTGACTGGGGATCGTGGCGGCAGTCGATCAGCACGAACAAACAAGTCAGCTCGTTGCGATACAGGATATAACTTTCGATAATGGTTTTCAGTTTTTCGCGCGTAGATTTTCCTGCAGAGGCATACCCATAACCGGGTAAGTCGACGAGATACCAGTTATCATTGATGATAAAATGGTTGATAAGAAGTGTTTTACCGGGTTTTGAGGATGTCATGGCCAATCCTTTACGGTTAGTCAACATGTTAATCAGGGAGGACTTCCCCACGTTCGAACGACCAATAAAGGCATATTCGGGTAATCCGTTATCCGGACATTTTTTTACATCGGTATTACTGATGACGAATTCGGCTGATTTTATTTCCATATCCTGTAGTTATTAATAATCCTGTAAATGTTAAACCTCCGTTCAGTAACAAAAGTTCATACCCGAAGGTATATCCGAAGGTTTGGGTGGTAAACATATTTAATCCGTAACTAAACAAAGGCGAAAACACAGCAATGTAGGGCACTGCTTTATCGATCGGCTTTAGTTTTGTAAATAATCCGAATGCATACATGCCTAATAATGGTCCGTAGGTGTATGAAACAATGATGTAAATAGCATCGATTACACTGGTATTATTCAGTTTTTCAAAAACAAGTATAATAAAAATAAACAGCACTGTAATACCCGCGTGTACACCCATTCTGATACGCTTTGCATTCCATTTTTTATCTTTTACATCCTTTTCATCCCGGATACCAAGTATATCGACTGTAAACGAGGTAGTCAGGGCGGTGAGCGCAGAATCCGCACTGGAAAAGGCTGCCGCTATAATACCCAACACAAAAAGCAACAATACGGTTTTGCCAAAATAATTTACGGCGAAAAATGGTAGCATTTCATCACCCTTAACAGGCAGTTGAATACCGTTTTCAACGGCAAACAGGTAAATCAGGAAACCCAGAATCAGAAAAAGCAAATTAAAAGGAATAAAGGCAAATCCATACCAATGCATATTTTTCTGCGCTTCAGGTAAAGACTTACAAGACAGATTTTTCTGCATCATATCCTGATCCAGTCCGGTCATAACCACAGCAATAAATATCCCGCTGAAAAATTGCTTAACAAAGTGATGTCGACTCATCCAGTCATCGAATACAAAAACCCTTGAAATATCATGTTGCATCAAACTGTGGGTCAGACCTTGCAAATTTAATCCCGTAAGTTGCATCATCTCAACAATCATCATGACCAACGCCACCAGCATCACGATGGTTTGAAGCGTGTCCGTCCATACGATAGTCTTGATTCCGCTTCTGAAAGTATAGATCCAAATCATCAGCAAAATGGCACTTACAGTAACATAGAATGGGATATTCCATGCATCAGCAACCAGTTTTTGGAGGATCAGCGCCACTACATATAACCGGGCAGCAGCACCGACAGTTTTGGATATCAAAAAGAAAGAAGCTCCGGTTTTGTAACTGACCCTGCCAAAACGTTCCCCGAGGTAAGTATAAATACTGGTTAGCTTCATCCTGTAATACAAGGGCAATAGTACGTGGGCTATCACCAGATACCCGAAAAAGAATCCTACAACAGTCTGCATATAGGTAAATTGCATATTACCTACCATGCCTGGCACCGAGACAAAACTCACGCCCGAAATAGAAGCACCAATCATACCGATAGATACAATCCACCAGGGTGACTTATGGTTACCCGTAAAAAAAGCTTCATTGTCGGTTGATTTTCTTCCTGTTATATAGGATATCAGTAACAATAAAGCAAAATAGGCTATGATAATCAGCAAAATACCTGAACTACTCATCCTTATTATTAAAATGGTTTCAAAATTAGCAAAAAAACCACAAAAAACGGATAAATAAGTAGAAATTCACACTTTACATGTTTTTTTTTGTAAATTTGCGTTTGATTTTTTAAACACCCATGAGTCATCAGCAATATCCATCATCCCTGCTTGAGAATGCAGTCAATGAATTTTCCAAATTACCGGGGATAGGCCGGAAAACAGCCTTGCGACTGAGTCTTCACCTGCTTCGGCAAAGTGAAGTTGAAACAGAAAGATTCGGGAATGCGATGATTCAGTTACGAAAAGAAATCAAATACTGCCGGGTGTGTCACAACATCTCTGACACGGATGTTTGTCAAATTTGCGCCAATCCGGCCCGTGACAACAAAACAATTTGCGTGGTAGAAAACATCCGGGATGTGATGTCGATTGAAAACACGCAGCAATTCAAAGGTTTGTATCATGTACTGGGAGGAATAATTTCGCCCATGGATGGTGTCGGACCGGGCGATATAGAAATCAACAGTCTGATTGAGCGAGTTGAAAAAGAAGAAATTAAAGAGGTAATCCTGGCTTTAGGAGCCACGATGGAAGGTGATACCACTAACTTTTATATATACCGGAAATTATCGCCTCATCATGTTCGCATTACCACCATCGCGAGAGGTGTTGCCGTGGGCGATGAACTCGAATATGCCGACGAAGTAACCTTAGGCAGGTCGATTCTGAACCGGATAGATTTTTCAAATGCATTAAAATAGATATTAACATGAAGCAAGTACTCAAGAAACTGACATTGGTTTATTACCTTATATACATTGCCGCTGTATTGGTAGCATTGCTGGGCTTTCAACTTCACCGTTCGGGGGTGTTTATCGACAGCCAGAGTCAGGCAGGAATCGCAATTTCATCTGCTTTAATCATCCTGATTATCGGATCAATACCTATCACACTGGCTGTGTTCAACAAAAAAACCAAGAAATGGGCCACTGATGAAGATGTTTCTAAAAAACTAACTCAGTATAGTAAAGCATCAATTATTCGCTTAATTATTATCGGTACAGGCTTTTTATTGGGAATTTTATTCTTCTTTCTGATGAATTCACAATCGATGATTTTTTGTGCCGGTATAGCTGCTGTTGGTCTGTTTTTCTGTAAACCCGCGGAGGTGAAGATTATTTCTGAATTGCAGTTAGAAGAAGCGGATTAGTAGCGGAGAGCGGAAAGCGGAAAGTTATTAACGAATAACGAATAGTATAAAATTAACATTAAACAGGAGACTGGAGACTGGAGACTGGTGACTGGTGACTGGAGACTGGAGACTGGAGACTAGAGACTGGTGACTGGAGACATAAAAGAAATATGATAATAGCCGTAGATTTTGACGGGACCATCGTGACCCACGAGTATCCCAGGATTGGAAAGGAAATACCTTTCGCGATTGCGACACTGAAAAAGTTGCAGGAAGATTTTCAGCTTCAGCTGATTCTCTGGACTGTGCGTGAGGGGAAAGAATTAGAAGAGGCAGTTGAATACTGTCGCAATAAAGGACTGGAATTTTACGCTGTCAACAGCAATTATCCGGAAGAAAAGCCTGAAAACCGGGAACCGCGTAAGCTGAAAGCCGATTTGTTTATCGACGACAGAAATCTGGGTGGCTTACCCGATTGGGGAGTAATTTACAACATGATTGCATCGGGACAGCATTTCAACATTGAATCCTTCTTTTCTCCATATAACAACAACGAGTTTACGAATAGAGGAAGCGGAAAGAAAAAAGGTTTTCTGAAATCTATTTTTGGATGATATGTTATTAGAAAACAAACTATTGAAGTTACGTGCGCCGGAACCTGAAGATCTGGAAGTGCTTTACATATGGGAAAACTTGCCCGTGTTCTGGGAAACCGGCAATACCAGACAGCCCTATTCTAAGTTTGCATTGAAGGAATATATCAGTCAGACCAACACCAACCTGTACGAGTCAGGGCAACTTCGCTTGATGATGGTCGACAAATCAACCGGAAAGACAGTAGGCACCGTCGATTTGTTTGATTTCGACATCCACCACAGCCGGATTGCATTGGGGCTATTTGTTGCGCCTGAGTTTCAGGGAAAGGGATTTGCTACGGCAGCATTACAGCTTGTTGAAGAATATGTGTTTGGTTATCTGAAAATCAACCAACTGTACTGTCACATTGCAGTAAATAACGTAGCCAGCACCAATATGTTTAAAAAGGAAAACTTCTCCGAAACCGTTTTGAAAAACTGGATCAAAACCGGCTCCGGATTTGAAGATATTATTGTTTTCCAACAGTTTATCGATGATTATCTGAAAAGATAACAACCGTAATCAGGGAACTCAATCCATGTATACGGTTGTAATTATTTTTAAGTATAAAAAAGCCGGTCAGCTCACATAAACTTCAAGTAAAGTTACTTCTTCCTGCGGTTTCAATTCCACCTCGTGTACATTGGCTGGAATCAGCACCGTTTCTCCTTTGGTAACAGATGTCTTTGAGCCATTGCTAATGATATCAAAACTACCTTCCATGCACATATACACCACAAAGGAGTCAACTTTTCCGTAACAACGATTGAATTGTTCGTTGAAACGAATGATATTGGTCGTAAAATACTCACAACTTACCAGGGTAGCCAGCTCGTTGATATTCCGGGTGTAAACCGTTTTGGGATCACTGGATGCAGAGAAGTCGATGACATCAAGGGCTTCCAGCGTATGCAGGTCACGTTCTTTTCCCTTATCATCCAAGCGTTTGTAATCATAAATACGGTAGGTCAGGTCGCTTGTCTGTTGAATCTCAGCCAACACAACCCCTTTTCCGATTGCATGAACCAATCCGGCCGGTATAAACAAAACATCGCCTTTTGTTACCTTAATGCTTTGAAGCAGTCCTTCCAGGTCTCCCCCTTCCAACGCTTTCAAATAGGCTTCTTTGGTGCAGTCCTTTTTGAACCCGATAATTAATTCTCCATCCGGTTCAGCGTCCATGATATACCACATTTCAGTTTTACCAAAAGAATTGTGACGTTCCATGGCTACCTCATCACCGGGATGTACCTGTATCGACAGGTTATCATTGGCATCAATCAGCTTGAATAACAAGGGGAAAACATCACCAAAACGCTCGTAAACCTGATTTCCCACCAAATCACCTTTATGCTTCTCAATGAGTTCTTTCAAACTTTTTCCGGCCAGATTTCCGTTGTTAACAACAGAAACATCACCGTTATAGCCTGACAACTCCCAACTTTCACCCAACTTACCTGTATCGGAAGGTTTATTAAACAGCTTGTTGAGTTTTGATCCACCCCAGATTTTATCTTTTAAAATCGGAGTGAATTTTAACGGATATAATGTACTCATCCTGTTAAATGATTTAGTTTTTACGATTTGCCAGATTTAATTCCCAAGCCCAGGCACTGCGAAGGGTTTCTTCGACTGTTTCCATTGCTTTCCAGCCCAGCACTTCGTTTGCATAAGTCGGATCGGCCCATACCTTTTCAATATCGCCTTCCCTTCTGCTAACAATTTTATAGGGAACTTTAACCTGATTAACTTCTTCAAATGTTTTGATGATTTCCAGCACAGAGAGTCCGCGACCGGTACCTAAGTTAAAAGTCTCCAGACTGTCCCCGGATTTTCCATCCAGCATGCGCTTTACTGCAATCACATGCGCTTTGGCCAGATCGACTACGTGGATGTAGTCACGGATGCAGGAACCATCGGGTGTATCATAATCATTACCGAAAACCTGTAATTGCTTGCGAAGACCTATTGCCGTCTGTGTAACAAATGGCAACAAGTTATTGGGAACTCCATTAGGCAACTCCCCGATTTCAGCAGAAGCATGCGCCCCGATTGGGTTGAAGTATCTCAACACGATGCTTTGATAGCTGGTCGGATTGGCATATATTGTATCCCGGATGATTTCCTCTCCAATTTGCTTGGTATTGCCATAAGGAGAAAGCGCCGGTTTGATGGGAGCTCCTTCAGTTACAGGCAGTATATCGGGCTGACCATAAACGGTACAGGAAGAAGAGAAAACAAAATTTTTTATTTTGTGTACCGGCATCAATTGTAATAGATTGATCAGTGAAACCAGGTTGTTACGATAATAAAGCAATGGCTTTTCAACTGATTCACCCACCGCCTTACTGGCTGCAAAGTGAATAATCGCATCTATTTTTCCATATTTATCCATCATGTTGTCCATGGCCACATAATCAACACAATCGATATTTTCAAAAGCCGGACGCACACCGGTTATCTTTTCAATACCGTTGAGGACTTCAACATTGGAATTCGACAGGTTATCAACGATAACAACCTCAAAACCTTCATTGATCAACTCAACAACGGTATGGGAACCAATGTAACCGGTTCCACCTGTAACTAATACTTTTGACATGACACTTTATTATTTAAACAATTGTGCCGGGTAAACACCCTTACGCACCAATTCATTAATTTTCAATACAACCTGCGGACGGTCTTCTGCATACGTAACCCCAAACCATTTCGAAGGAGTGTCCAATACTTTACAACTTGCTTTTCCGGCTACAATTAACTCATTAACCGCCAAAGGAATATAAAATTCTGATTTCAGTTCCTGTCCTTTTTCTGCTAAGAAATGTTTGAAATATTCCCATGAATAATCAAAATAATCCGGCGTGAAACCCCACATATTCATTGATACCGGTGTACTGGCAGGAATAGAGACTTCTTCTCCTTTTTCATCCACATAAATGATAGCACCCGATTTCTCTTCGATATGGGTACGTTCAACCACATTCTTCAGATAACCGTTTTCATCCACCACGCAAACTCCGCGACTTACCGAACCACTCTCAGACAAGGTATTACCTACACGGTAACCAATCATACAATATTCATTTTGCTTGCCATTTACGCTACGCAGAAAGTCAGCTAATACCTGAAAGGATTCCTGACCGTAAAAATCATCGGCATTGATAACGGCAAATGGTTCTTTTATCACCTCTTTACCCATCAGCACAGCGTGATTGGTTCCCCATGGCTTTTCTCGTTCCGGATTATAAACAAAGCCTTCCGGCACATTGCTGATATCCTGAAATACGATTTCAACATCAATCAGATTTTTGAACTTGTTTACCACGATATCCTTAAAATCCTTTTCAAAACTCTCGCGAATAACAAATACCAGTTTTCCGAAGCCGGCTTTAATAGCATCATAAATGGAATAATCCATGATGGTTTCACCGTTCGGACCCAGTCCGTCTAATTGTTTAAGACCGCCATAACGACTACCCATTCCCGCCGCTAACACAAATAAAGTTGGTTTCATATAAAATGCTTTAAGATTTGAGCTGCAAAAGTACATTATTTTTTTGATTTACGATAACTTTTTCCATCCTGAATTGTTATTTTATCTGAGTGGTTTAAACGTAAACTTCCAACCTTAAAATTTAAAAAATCACATGGAAACAAGTACTTTCTTTTTTCCTAAAAGAACTTGTCTGTTCTTTTTAAGCATCTTAGCTTTTTCTTTCTCATTGTCCGCTCAAACTGAAATTTCCGGGGAAATCAACGCTGATTCCACACTTAACTTAGCAGGTAGTCCCTATCTGGTTCCTTACGGATTAGTTGTAAACCCGGGAGTAACACTGACTGTAGAACAAGGCGTGGAGCTGAAATTCGGAAATTATGCCAGACTACAGGTGCTTGGCACTTTGCAGGCACAAGGCGCTGTTTTTACTTCTAACGCTGCTACCCCGGAACCGGGAAGCTGGAACGGAATCATTACTGGTAACGATTCGCATGCCGGAACAGTAAATTTGACCGACTGCGAAGTGAAATTCTATCATGAATGTGTGGTGGTCAGAGGTCAAATGAACGCAACCAACATCAATTTCTCCGGAACGGATGCACATGGTATCATTGTCGCGGGATCAGGATCTCTGCAACTTAATAATGGTATTATCCAGACTTCGACTGATAATTCATTTTACTATTGCTCGGGAATTTTCTCTGAAGCAATGTCAACTGTTACTATATCAGGTACAACAATCCAGCATTTCAGAAATGGTGTTTCTTCCTATCGCACTAACATCAGTCTGACTGACATCGAAATCAGGGATACCTATTATCCTGTTGAGTTAAGAGGTATTAATAACTTTTTAATGACAGGAAACAACAAGCTCGATTTTAATGCTTACAAAGCGGTAGTTATGGGATTCAACGAATTAAACGACACATTGATTTTACCGCAGATTCAATATCCTTATCTTTTCAGGGAATATTTTAACATCAAAGAAACCGGTAAACTAATTGTCGATCCCGGCAACGTACTCAAATTCGACGATTATGTTTCCATGAGCATTAAAGGAATCCTTATTGCTGATGGAAATGAATCAGAAAACATCATCTTTACTTCGCTTCGTGATGACAATGCAAAGGGTGACACCAACGGGGATGGGACTATAACTGCTCCTGAAACCGGGAGCTGGTATGGGATTAACTTCGAAAATGAAAGTGTGGATACAGAAAATTTATTACAAAACTGTATTATCCGTTACGGAGGACGTGATTACAGGGGTGGAGTCAACACTTACCATGCTTCACCAACCATTGATTCCTGTTCGTTTGCCAACAATTATTATGGCTTATACCTTTCCGGCGTATCCAAACCGGTTATTTCTAATACCACCATCGGTTCGAGTAGCATGACACCACTTGCCATGTCGTTTGAGGCCGATCCGGTACTGACCAATAACGTCCTCTCGTTTTCCGACAATGCTTACGACGCGATTGGTATCATCGGCGGACACATGTCGGCCAACGGAACTCTTAAAGTATGTTCATTTACCGATGTTCCGAACATCACTTACTATTTGCTGAATGAAATTATTGTTCCTGAAAACGTTACATTAACCATCAACAAGGGAATTACACTCAAATCATTCAGGCATGATGGTGGTTGGGATAAACGCATCATCGTGTACGGAAATCTGATTGCTGATGCCACTGCCAGCGAAATGATCAACTTCACTTCTGCCCGTGACGATAATTATGGTTATCCTGCCGATTGTAACAAAGACGGCACCATGACTTCTCCTGTTATCAACGACTGGGGCGGTATTATTTTTCAACCGGGCAGTAGTGGTTTATTGAACTATTGCCGCTTTAAATATGCTGAAATCAATAACTTCTCCTATCCGAACTGCAATCAGCACGATAATGCCAACTATTCGGCCATCGCGATTATCGATGCCGGTCCGGTGATTACCAATTGTGAATTCAAAGACCTGCACCATGCCATCTCCTGTTATCGTGCGGCCAATCCTCAGATTGATAATTGTCAGATGATTAACATCACCTACACACCCGTCAACATCTCGGGGACATCGACTCCTACCATTAGTAACATACAGTTTACCAATGTGGGTTGGCGGGCAATCGGACTAATCGGCGGAAATGTTTGTCTGAACGGTACCATTCAACAGCGGAATATGGCAGGATTTAATAACATCAGTTATATCTTGCTGAATGACATGGTCATCAACGAAGGCTCCTATATTAATATTGACCCCGGTGTCGTGATTAAATTAGCCGGGAGTGATAATTATTACGGAAATTTCAGTTACGGCATGTATGGTCAGCATATATTTGTGAAAGGTGGTCTGAAAGCCAACGGAGCAGCAGATAACAATGTCATCATCACATCGGTGAAAGATGACAATGTGGGAAATCCGCTCGATACCAATGGCGATGGAAATGGGAGCAGTCCACAACCCGGAAACTGGAGTTACATCAAGTATTTATCCGAAGCCGATGATGCATTCAACACGCTTAATTATACCCAGCTGAAATTCGGAGGTGAGGAAGAACAGGGGATGTTACATTTCGAAAATTCCGGTGGAACTGAGCATGTTCTCCGAGCCTGAATTTAACAACTGCTCGGCACTCAACGTCGGATTCATGGCACTGGCTGTTATACCTGAAACTTATTCACTTTCGGATACCATTCCCATCCGGAGTTTCGGCGGATACGACAACATCACCTATCTGACTGAAGGTCCCTCGACCATCAACACCGGCACAACGATTACCATTTCCGAAGGAGTTGTATTCAAATCAAGAGAGAATATTACTTCCGGAGGATATTATTACAGTCCATCCTAAATGATGGCAAACGCTTTCACAGTAAACGGCAGGTTGAATATTCAGGGAAGTGCAGAGAAACCGGTGGTATTCACCCACCTGACTGATGACCGATTCGGAAATCCGTTTGACACCGAGTTGAATGGATCTGCCACGATGCCTCAGGAAAATGCAAATGATTGGAGCGGAACCTGGATTCATTTCAGCGATGTAAGTGATGACCTCAGTTTGATTAATCATGCTAAGTTCCATTACGGCGAAAAGGGTATCAGCAATTTAAGTGCATCACCGGTTATCAGAAATAGTTCGTTTGAAAAACTACAGTTTGGCATGGATATGTCGGGCGTTTCCATGCCGGCAATCGACAGTTGTATTTTCCATAATTTGAGGTATTTCCCGATACAAATCTCACTGGTTGCGTATCCTGCTTCCACCAAAGATAATATTATCACCGGTACAACCTACAAAGTCATAAAGGTAAGGGATGAGATACTGACACAGGACATAACGCTTCCCAAAAGAAACTTTGGAGGTAAAAACAACATTCCTTATTATTTTGAACGATATGAAATCGGAACCAGCGCTTCATTGGAAATAAATCCGGGTGTGATTTGCAAGTTCGGCGAACAATACTGGTGGAATGAAAGCGGGTTATATGTAAACCGTGGTCTGAAGGCCATCGGTGGAAGCACTCCCGACTCCATCATTGTTTTCACCAGTATAACCGATGATTTCTACGGAGGCGACTCCAATGCCGATGGCCATGGAGGACAAATTCGATGGGGAGGAATCCGTTTTGCCGATTTATCGCTGGACCCGCTTTGTGAATTAAAAAACTGCTATATCCGTTTTGCTGATAAAGGTATTTCAACATACAGCAGTTCTCCCACAATCCGCAACAGCAATTTCAACAACAACAATTACGGTATATTCCTGCAAGGCGCTTCCAATCCGCTGATTAACAACACCGATTTCAGCAGTAATGTGTATTATGGCATTAAAAATGAAGACAAGTCATTTAATGTAAACGCGACAGAATGCTGGTGGGGCAATAACAACGGGCCAATCGTGACCGACGATGAAGAACAAAATGAAAACGAACAGGAGTTAATCACTTCGGGAGTTAATTACATCCCCTGGAAAAATCTGGGTGCCATCAATCCGGCAATGGGAGATGTCAGTCTGAACGGATTTATCCAGGCTTATGATGCTTCCCTTATTCTGAAACACACGGTGGAACTGATTAGTCTGAATGAATCACAGCAACAGGTAGCAGATGTAAGTTACAATGGAGAAATTTCGGCATTGGATGCTTCATTGGTATTGCAACATGTAGTAGGACTCGAAAGCACTTTTCCTGTTCATAAAGTAAAAAGAGCAAACGTTGAAACCGGCAGTCAGCCTTCGATAGTTGCTGAAAGTATGAATATCCCGGAAAATGAAAATGAGATTGAAATACCGGTACACCTGTATGTCCCGGCGAAAAAACTCAGCTCCGATATTGAAATACGTTTCAATCCGGCTCATATACGGTTGAATAACATCGGTAAAAAAATCAGCAATGTATCAATTGAAAGCAATTTTGATAATTTGCTTGGTAAAGCAACCATCGGAATTGCCTCTGCAACAGGATTTGAAGGAAGCCTGACACCTGTATCACTACATTTCGACATCATCCCGGAAACATCAACGGTCAGTCAGGTTAGCTTTTCAAAGTTTAAGCTTGACGAACAAGATTATCTCGCTATGGCGCAAAGTGGTATTATCACCATTACACGCATCAATTCCGGCACAAACGATGTAGATATACAGGCACCCGGTATTCGCAGCTTATATCCAAATCCGGTAATCAACACCAGCTTGTTAATCTATACAACAGAGAAAGAATCTTATGTTGAACTCAATTTGTACAACCTGATGGGGCAAAAGGTAAAAAGTCTGCTCAGCACAACACTGCCGGCTGGCAACCACAACCTGCAAATCAGGAGTGATAATCTCGAAAATGGCACTTACATCCTGAAAATGAGAACTGACGATAACAGTTATACACAAAAAGTACAGATACGTAAATAATATACAACCATGAAGAATCACCTCATAACAGGCATAATCCTGATGATTTTCTCATGTTTCCGGATAGCATCACAAACCGTTTCTCTGTCGGTTCACGACACCACTTTCGTGAAAGGAGCGATAGTCGATTTACCGGTTTATATCGACGAAGAGCTGGACACCTATCAGGTATCAGCCTATCGGCTACAACTGGAATTCGATGCGCAACTGATGGAAGTACTTGGTGTCGTCACCAATGGCACGGTTAGTCAGCCACTCGGCGAAGCCCTGATGAACATTACCCCTCCGGGTAAAGTCACCATCGGGGCTGCCGGGACAAGCTATTTATCCGGGAAAGGAGTATTCATCATCATCAGGCTCAGGATGCTGCAAACCGGTGGATGTTATCTGAACTTCACCGGGAAAGCAAATAACTATCTGAATGAAGGTTCGCCCTCCTTAACGTTTCATTACGCCTGGGTTAGCGTAACAGCAGCGCCCTCTATAACTTTGCATGCCGAATACAACAGCATAGCGAAGGGTGACAGTTTGCAACTGTGGGTTTGGGGAGGAGAAGAACCTTATAGCTGGTCGGTTTCAGATGCCAACATAGCGTCCATTTCTGCAAACGGCATGTTACAGGCAAAAGCAACAGGCAAGGTCACACTTCTGGTAGAAGACGCACGGGGAATCAAAGATTCGGTGAGCAATTTCATCATCAGGCCATTTAAGCTGATGATACCCGGGCAATTGAAACAATGGGCAGGCAAACACATCGAAATACCGGTTCATGTCACCGACCTGACGGAAAGTAACATCAATTCGGGAAGCTTCAGTCTGTATTATAATTCTGATGTCTTAGAATGGATTGAATACAATCTGGAAGGAACCCTGCTCGCAAATAAAAGCCTGGCGATCAATAGTTACCCAAATGGTCTGGATGCTTCATTTGCAAGCGCTGAGACGATTACGGGATCCGGTTTACTGCTCATACTGAAGTTTATGGTAAAAAACACCGGGTGGCAAAACACCTCAGTTGAGTTTACAGATGTTTTATTCAACGAAAATATCATACCATCAGTAGAAAACGGGTATTTCTCTGTTCAGCAATTTGACCGGCTTTTTATATATCCTGATCAGGTTGAATTATTGGCCGGCGACTCCATTCAATTGCAGGTTGGTTATGGATATACCGATCCGCTTAACTGGTCAGTTAACAACACAGTCCTTGCATCCATTTCTGAAACAGGTATGCTTAAAGCAAAAAAAGGAGGTAAAGTTTTGGTAGAAGTAACAGATTCAACTGGCTCATCAGGAAATTCGTATTTTAACCTGATTGACACCCGGGTTGTACTTACTGATACAAACTTTTGTATAGGGGAAATGGTCATACGATATCCGGTTATCATACAGAAAGTCCCGGATGCAGACCCTGTTTTATCAATGGAAATGGCGGTTGAATTTGATACAGCACGACTCCAATTTAACGGTTTATCAAACGAAAACACGGTGTGCCAGGGTTGGATGCATACCACCAATGTGCAACAAAACAGGATATTGTATGCATCATCGGGTGCCAATGCCATAACACAACCGGGCACCATGGTGTATCTTGATTTTCAATTGAAACAGCCTGAAGCATCCCCCAATATCTCCATCGTTCATTTACAAAACATCCGGATGAATGAAGGCAGTCCGGTGGTTAATCCCGAAGCTTTCGGGAATATCTTTTACAAAGACAAACCACCAACCCCCTTTACGGTATGGGGTGATACCGTGATTCCGGCACATATGCCAATGGCTATGTTTTCAATTTCGTTCTTTCCCGAAACCGACAAATATGTTTGGCTATTGCCTGAAGGATTAAACGGGAACAGCGACAACAACATGATCCAGGTAATGGTCGACACCGGTTTTAAAAGTGGAGTAGTCACCGTGTATGGAATCAACGCTTGCGGCGAAGGAGAGAAACTGGAATTTTCGGTAAGGAAAGAAGATGATACCGGCCTTGAAGCAAATTTCTTACAGGATCTAAGCTGTTATCCTAACCCGGTAAAAGATAAACTGCACATTCGCTCTGCTGATTTGCACGGGACAAATAACCTGGCCGTCTTATATGACCTCACAGGAAGATTCGTATTATCAGTCAATCTGTACAATACCGGGAATGAGCTGGATGTTTCGGGATTGCCTTCCGGAGTATATATCTTAAAGGTAATCTCTGGAGAGCAGGTAAAACACATTGAAATTGTAAAGGAATAGTGGATAATATCATAAAAAAATTGACGACAAACATCCATGCTGTTTGTCGTCAATTTTGTATGCTTACTATTTTGCAAATTTCAATCCGGGTAATTTATTCCAGTCACCACGGGTGAAATCAGGAATCTTAACAGGAACCCCTCCCTTCAGCACGGATTGTTCCGACAATTCGACAATGCATGACCATTCGGCTGCATCATAAACATCCTGATCCAAAGGCAAACCGTTTCTCAAACAATAAATAAGCCGATAGTCCATGATGAAATCCATACCGCCATGTCCGCCAACCTTTCTGGCCTTATCTCCGATTTCCTGAATAAACGGATGTTCGTACTTTTTCATTATTGAATCCATTTTCACCTGATTAAGAAATTTATGCGCATCAGGTTCCAATGCAATCTGTTTTACCGGATATTTCTGTGCAAAACCTTTGGTCCCGCTGATAGCATGCAGCCTGCTGTAGGGACGTGGACTGGTCACATCATGCTGAATCATGATTGTTTTCCCTTTCTCTGTACGAATGATTGTTGTGTTCATATCACCCCTGGCATATTTTTTCTGAGCTTCAGGCGAATTCGCTCCAAATCTTTGTTTGGCATATTCAGTCATACCAAACTGACCGCTCGAGACAGAAACCAGGAAATTCATTTTATCTCCCCGGTGGATATTCAGCACCTGGCATACAGGTCCTAAGCCATGTGTCGGATAGGGATTGCCGGTATGTTTCTCATTATACTTCAACCGCCACTGATTATAATAGCCACGATCGCCAAACTCATTGAAGTTCAGTTCACGTAAATCGTGTATATAAGCACCCTCCACATGCACAACCTCGCCAAACACGCCTTGTTGAGCCATATTGAGCGTTGTCAGTTCAAAGAAATCATAACAGCAGTTTTCAAGCATCATGCAATGGCGCTGAGTCCTTTCTGCAGTGTTCACTAAATCCCAGCATTCTTTTACTGTCAATGCAGCCGGCACTTCAACCGCCACATGTTTTCCCTGCTCCATAGCATACACTGCCATGGGCACATGCATTTGCCAATCTGTACAGATGTATATCAGGTCAATGTCCGGTCTTTCACAAAGTCTTTTCCACGCCTCCTCACCAACATATTCGTCGGCCTTAGGAAGATTCTTATCCGTGATTTTCTGCTGCGCACGATCTATGTATTGCTGATTTAAATCGCAGAGAGCCTTAATCTCAACACCTTCAATAAAAGTGTAACGATTGACCGCCGGAGTTCCGCGCATCCCAAGACCAATAAAGCCTACGCGAACAACAGGTATCGGGTCAACCTTTAATTGGAGTACACTCCGCTGGTTATGCGGACGAACCTGGTCATTATAATAGTTTGAATACTTTTTATCTTTTCCTGAAGCTGTCAGATAAAAACAAAACATAACAGGAATGATAATTAAAAGTCGCTTAACTGATTTCATACGTTTAAATTTTATTTATACCAGAGGAATAACAAACTCTACGCATATAAAAATATTGCTACATAAGCATTATTTTACAATGAGTATATCAGACCCCAAAATTAATGTTCTAAATTGATTTATCAAATTAGTTCAGAAAATTAGTAGGCTAAGACAGTTATACACACTAAAAAAATTGTTAGTGCCAAAATCATCAATTTTATTTTAACTTTGCAGCCAAATTTCATTCCGGTTATACCCATGACAACTCCATCAGAAATCACCATCGCTGCCCAACATATCAAAGAAGGAAAGTTAGTGGCCTTTCCCACAGAAACAGTATACGGTCTGGGTGCCAATGCCCTGAACCCGCATGCTGTTGCCCGCATTTTCGAATTAAAGGAAAGACCTACTTTCGACCCGTTGATTGTGCACATCGCTTCACTGGAAGATATAAGTAAATTAACTGCTACGGAAGATAAACGGGTAAGCAAACTGGCAGCACGTTTCTGGCCGGGACCGCTGACTATCATCCTGCCCAAAAGTGAGTTGGTTCCTGATATCGTGACTTCCGGTCTCGCAACCGTGGGTATTCGCATGCCGAATCATCCGGTTGCACTGGAACTGATACGGCAGTCCGGCTGTCCGATTGCAGCTCCGAGTGCTAACAAATTCGGTCAGTTAAGTCCGACACAAGCAAAACACGTCAGCAAACAACTGCCCGATGTTGACTTTCTGCTTGATGGAGGCGAAGCGCAGGTCGGAATTGAATCGACCATCATTTCGCTGAATGAAAATGGTTTTGAAATTCTGCGACACGGAGTTATCACCAGGGAAGAAATTGAAGCTATCATTCCTTTTTACGAGGTGCCTGAGCGGGACAAAACCAATATCGTAAGTCCGGGTATGCTCAAATCGCATTACAGTCCGGAAAAGCCCATCTATCTGATCGACGAGAACCTGCCTGCCGGTATTGACATTACTAAAGCCGGTCTCCTCTCCTTCTCCGGCGAAAACACCGCAAATTATCAAATTGTGGAATTACTGGCTCCAGATAAGGAACTGAAAACCTGTGCCGTCAACCTGTTTGCAGCCATTCACCGGTTGGAAGAATCGGATGTGGAATATATTCTGGCAGAAACTGTTCCGGAAACCGGCATCGGCATCGCGATTATGGATAAGTTAAGGAAGGCGGCGTACAGGTATCGGGAGTAAAGTCGCCAGACACCGGACGCCAGTCGCCAGACTACACAGACGCCGGAAAAATGCTTGATAAACTAAAGAGGATAGATAGTGAAAGGATAGTTATGAAGTTCATGTTACAAATCAACAATTGAGCTTTTATCTTGTTATTATTTATAAACAAAGAATTGCTCATGGAAATTGTAATCATTAGTTTCGCGGCTTTTCTGACCGCCATTTTGACATTCTTCTCGGGTTTCGGACTCGGAACCATCTTAGCGCCCGTATTTGCCATTTTCTTTCCGATTGATGTAGCCATCGCGCTTACAGGCGTGGTACATTTCTCCAATAACATCTTTAAAATGGCATTAGTAGGGAAAAATACGGACAAAACGGTACTGCTTCGTTTTGGCATTCCGGCCATCATCGCTTCTTTTGCCGGGGCGTGGACACTGATACGCATTACCAATCTACCGGTGCTCTACACATACGAATTATGGGGAAAAAGCTTTAATATTACCCCTGTTAAACTGATTATCGCTATTTTGCTGATTATCTTTTCTCTGTTGGAAATTGCACCTGCTTTTCAAAAACTTCAGTTTGATAAGAAGAAACTGATTGCCGGAGGATTACTCAGTGGATTTTTCGGAGGATTGGCAGGTATACAGGGGGCCATCCGCAGTGCTTTCCTCATCAAAAGCGGACTTTCGAAAGAAGCCTATATTGCTACCGGCGTGATGATTGCCAGTCTGGTCGACTTCACCCGTATCACGGTCTATGCCAGTCGATTCGCGGATGCGGGATTGCACGAAAACGTGCCCTTGTTATTGGCAGCCAGTCTTTCAGCCTTCGCAGGAGCATTTATTGGCAAGAAATTACTGAAAAAGACAACACTGAAAAGTATTCAGCTGATTGTTGCAATTTTTCTGGTTTTGATTTCTATCGCGTTGGGAAGCGGGTTGATTTAATCGTCAATTATTAAGGAACATAAAACTCTACTTTACCACATTTTGGACAAACATAGATATCAAAACTTTCCTTATTGACAAATAATTCAAATAAATTCCCGAGTAATCCATAACGCGTACCTTCGTGAAAATGATAATTTCCTGAATAAAGCAACTTTACATCACACCTTAAACAATTAATATCCTTTTTATTTACAGCCTGTTCGTCAATAAAATCAATAATTTTATTTTCTGTCAGACTATAATTACAATTCCAACAGATTTCAAAACTATCTTCAATTTCAGCATTACAATTTGGACAAGTTTTCATACTATAAATTATTATTTGTTAGTTTAATAAACACAAGCATACAATAAGATAAAAGATCGCTAACCTGCGACCGGAGTCTGGAGTCTGGAGTCTGGAGTCTGGAGTCTGGAGTCTGGAGTCTGGAGTCTGGAGACATTATTCAGCATAAACATGCACACTATTTTGTGCTGATGGCAGGTAATTTACGCCTTTCCAGGTTATCATCAGAAAAACAAATGAAATGATTACCAACCACAGGGTAAATCTCCCGGGTTTTGATTCCCGAAAGCGGATGTGCATGTATATCAGATAAGATGCAGCCGTAATGAATGCCCAGGTTTCTTTCGGGTCCCAACTCCAGTAATGTCCCCAGGCTTCTTTGGCCCATACAGCGCCGATGAGCAAACCAATCATCAGCAAACCAAAACCTACATAAACCAGATTGTCGGTGAATGCAACCAATCTGAGGTTTGGCTCCTGCTTCCGGAACTGATACAACAGGATGATGGCGGCTATGGTTGCGGCACTCAGAAAAGAGTACGACAAAATGTACACCGTTACATGCGGCACGAACCAGATACTTTGCAGGGCCGGCATCAGGTTTTTGGAATGGATCTCGGGCTTCAACAGGTTTATCAGGATAAATACCGAGGCAACAACCAAACTAAAAGACAATATCCAGCTGTATTTCCACTTTGCATACATTACCGAACCAATCGCAGAAAGGAAAAAGGTGTACCACAGCCGGGTTTCACCCATGGTACGCATAGGCGGGCGTTCCATGCCTATCCACATCAGCACGATAAAAGCCGCAAAAATAAAAATACCTGTTATCGAAAATGTGATTGCCCATGCTTTCTGTTTAATGAGGTGCACAGTCAAAATAGCCAACAGCCAGCAAATCATTACCGGCAGCGCAAAAGAAATAAAATGTGTCCAGGTAATCATGATTCCAATTCGTTTTTATGCTTTTTCTTCTTCCCCTCCCACATCAACAACACCGAGCCGGCAATAAACATCCACAATCCGATATATACCCACAACAGCCAGGGGTCGTATACCAGTTCGAAGCTACTCCAACCCGATGCTTTGCCCCGGTCTGTATCGTAACCATACTGATAAATCATCCAGCTGTCTATGCTGAGGGGCTTGTTGACTTCCAACTGATGCGCGATAGCTTTTTCGCTTTCGGTATAAACCACGATATCAGATCGAAACAGCTTTGCTTCGGGACGAGTCATGACCAGACTGAGTTGCTCGTTTAATTCAAGTGTCATGTATAATTGCGCAAAATTACCGCAACAAACCCAGCCTGTCTTTTCTATGTTTTCTTTTGGGTTGGTCACGGTAACCAGTGCAGCCGGACAAGCACCCGGCATAGGCATGTAACGATAGGTACTGTCGCTGTTGCGGATGGCATCGTGCAGGTATTCTTTTACTTCAATTTTCCATCCGGCAATTTCGAAAACTGGTTGCAAAGTATCAATTTGTATCATTTGCGGTTTAGTTTTCGGTATGGCATCACCCGTGCTTTTATCCAGGATGGCTAATTTCGGTATATATTCTTCCATGTAGAAATCATTCAGTTTGATGGCTACGGGAAGTTCCAGGACTTCTTTTTCTTCATTATACACCCGCCATTCAGTATTGCCTTCTTCCACATACATCACATAACGACGTAAATCGGCAGCTCCCATGCCTGCCGACATCATCAATAACAACAAGCCGATGTGATTCAGGTAAAAAGCATAATCTTTCCGGGTGAAATGCAACAAACGACGAATGACAACACTACTCAGGTTGATGATTGTGAGAAAATACACCAGCACAAATGCCCAGGAACGGGTCATGGCATCGAAACCGAGAATGTGATGACTGTGTCCCGATGCCGGAGTTTGCATAACCAAACCCATGATGATGCTGAGTAGCAACATGGCTCCAATAACTGAAACACTCAGCGGAATGCCTGACAGCCAATTGAAGAAGGGTGTTTTGTGTTTCAGACTTAAAAGAAATACAACAATAAAAATGACTGCCAACAGGATGATGTTAACCGGAAAGCGAATGATCTCGTAGTCGAAATCGCCGATGGTAAGTTGCAACAACCACCCTACCAATATAAAACCGGCGACAACCGCCAGGCTTTCTCTA
>JAKIYP010000048.1 GCA_022708505.1 Bacteroidota bacterium | reverse complement strand
GATTTGCGGTCGTCACCTGTCGAGGATTTTCGTTTGTAACCACTGTCATTGCCGTACGATCTGTCAGTCCTGCGCTTTCCGCTTTCCACTTTCCGCTTTCCGTTTGATTCGGAAAATCCTTTACTTTCCCGGGCAACACCGAGTTCAATATCCTTCTGATCGGCAAAGGCATTGATGATTTTATCCACCTGATCGGTAAATACATCGAAGAAGGTAAATTTATTGGTGACTTCAATATCGCCGACTGTAATGGTTTTATCTCCGACAATGTCGTTGATAATGCCTAACAAACGGGAAGGATTGATGCCTTCACGATTTCCTAAATTGATTTTCAGACGCATTTTATCGCCCCTGCGCCCTTTTTTGTCGCCCTTTTCTCCTCTTTCGCCCCGCTCTGAATTTCTTTCCCGTTCGTGATAATTCAAATCTTCAGCATCTTTGTAATAATCAAGAAAACGGTTGAATTCCAGCGAAACGAATCTTTTTAGCAGTTCAGATTTATCAAGATATTCCAGTTGTTTCATGATTTGGTCCATGTACGGACTAATTTGTTCTTCGTTCACCTCCACCTGCTGCATTTTATCAATCATGTGAAACAATTGCTTTTTGCAGACTTCGAGTCCGTTCGGAATTTGCTGTTGCTCAAAATTTTTCCTGAGCATCCGTTCGATATCCTTGATTTTGAACTTCTCTTTCGAATGAATAATCGAAACAGAAACTCCTTTTTTGTTGGCACGACCGGTACGACCGCTTCTGTGGGTGTATATTTCCACATCGTCGGGCAGGTTGTAATTGATTACATGGGTAAGATCGCTCACGTCCAATCCACGTGCAGCCACATCGGTAGCAACCAGCAACTGGATGTTCCGGATGCGGAATTTTTGCATTACGGTGTCTCGTTGCGCCTGCGATAGATCTCCATGCAGAGCATCGGCATTATAGCCATCTTTCATCAGATGATCGGCTACCTCTTTGGTTTCCTGTCGGGTACGGCAAAATACAATGCCGTATATGTCCGGATTCAGGTCTACAATCCGTTTCAGTACCAAATAGCGTTGTTTGGCCTGAGAAACATAATAGATGTGAGAAACATTGTCGGAGCCTGAATTCTTACTTCCTACCGTAATTTCCTCATGATCTTTCATGTATTTTTTTGCAATGCGGGCGATTTCAGCCGGCATAGTAGCCGAAAATAGTGTGGTACGGCGTGTTTCCGGGGTTTCCTTCAGAATAGTTTCGATATCTTCTTTGAATCCCATGTTCAACATTTCATCGGCTTCATCGAGCACCAGATAGTTGATGTTTTCAAGCTTTACCTTTCCACGTTCAATCAGGTCGATTAACCTTCCCGGTGTTGCTACGATGATTTGCGGTGTTTGATCGAGTTGTTTTAGCTGTGTACGAATATCTTCACCTCCGTAAACCGGTACCACACGAGTGTGCAGGTGTTTGGAGAAGTTTTTCAGATCATTGGAAATCTGGATGCACAATTCGCGGGTAGGAGCGAGGACCAACGCTTGTACCTGTTTGCGGTTGGCATCGATCATATTCAACAGTGGCAGGCCGAAAGCTGCCGTTTTACCTGTACCTGTTTGCGCCAAAGCGACCAGGTCGGAGTTTTTTTCAAGCATAAAAGGAATTACCTTTTCCTGCACAGGCATGGGGAACTCAAAACCGAGTTCTCCGATTGCTGAGAGAATTTCTTCCCTCAGGTTCAGTTCTTTAAATGTCATAATGATGTTTTAGTACACGTTTTGAGCAGTCATCCGGCGATAATTTCATTCGTTTTGAAACGTGTACCCTCTGATTAGCAAGCTGCAATGTTTGATGCAGTGGATTTCGGAATTTTACCCGCAACGCGTGGTTGTTTTATTTTTGCGGGTGCAAAGGTAATGAAAAAAGCCGGATAAACAGCATGTTAATCCGGCTTAATTAAAAATATATTTATAAAACGATTAGAATTTATACTCTACGAAAGCTTCAATCGCTTCGTAGGATGCCAGTCCTAATTGTTGATATAACGAGGCTGTTGCTCTGTTTCTGTCTTCAGCGCGTTGCCAGAAAAGTCTTTCGTCGTTACCCATAAACGGAGCGCTTTCCATCTGAGATTGGTGACGAAGAATTGATTTTCTTTTGTTCAGTAACTGTTCCGGGCTAATTGGCACAGCCATTTCAATGTGGTCGATTTCCCATTCAGCCCAGGCGCCACGATACATCCAAACGCGGCATTCATCCATGATTCCTTCTTTCTTAAGTTCATCAATGGCGGCCAAAGCTGCATTTAAACATACTTTGTGTGTGCCGTGCGGGTCGGCAAGGTCACCGGCAACAAAAATCTGATGAGGTTTAACTTTTCTGATTAAGTCCATAACAATCAGAACATCTTTCTCTGTCAGATTGCCTTTCTTAACAGCGCCTGTTTCATAAAACGGTAAGTCGAGGAAGTGTACATGTTCCGGCCTTAATCCCACGAATCTACAGGCAGAACGAGCCTCTTCCCTTCGGATTTGTCCTTTGATGAAAAGAAGATCTTTATAGGTGGAAGATTTAATCTCCTGTTGACTTAACAAAGCATCCAGCGCTTCATCCAGTTTTGCGTCAACTTCAACTTTGCTTTTATTGTACTTACTCGAAAGACTTTTCATCAGAGAAACATAACGGATAACTTCTTCGTCACCTACGGCAATATTTCCGGATGTTTGATAAGCTACATGTACTTCATGATTTTGATCCACCAGGCGCTGGAAGGTACCTCCCATGGAAATTACATCATCATCGGGGTGTGGACTGAAAACCAATACTCTTTTAGGATACGGCATGGCACGCTCCGGACGATTGGTGTCATCGGCATTGGGTTTACCACCCGGCCATCCGGTAATGGTATGTTGCAGATCGTTGAATATCTGTATGTTTACATCGTAAGCAGAGCCGTACTTTACCAACAGTTCATCCAATCCATGTTGATTATAATCTTTATTGGTAAGTTTCAGAATGGGTTTGCCGGTTTTTTCACAGAGCCAAACAATCGCTCTGCGTGTCAGCTTGTTAGTCCAGTCACACGAACCAACCAACCACGGATGACTGATACGTGTCAGCATCTGAGCGGCGTTTACATCCATCACAACCTTGGCATTCTTGTGGAATTGTAATAAAGAAGCAGGTACATTGTCATCTGCTTTTTCTTCCACAACTTTCTTAATAATGGCAGCTTTATGTTCACCCCATGCACCTAAGGTGAGCTGACGAGCATCCATGAGGGTGGAAAGACCTATTGTGAAAGCGTATGATGGGATATCAGAAGTGTTGTTGTAAAATGGTTTTAAATCAGCTCTTGACTGATCGTCGAGTAACATCAGACGCGTTTTTGAACCAATATTAGACCCTGGTTCGTTGTAAGCCAGATTGCCGATTAAACCAACACTTACCAATACAAAATCCAAACCGCCTTTCTCTGCAATCAGCTTGTCATAAGCATGACAAAAAGCATGAATGTTTTTTTCATTTGCGTCAGGAATAAGCGTATGGAAATTATCAGGATTAAAGTCTACTTTCTGAAGCAGATTTTCCTTAATAATTACGGTGTTGTTGTGCAGGTTTTGTTGTGATAGCGGATAAAACTCAGTTACGTTGAAAACAACCACATTGTTGAAACTCAACTCTTCCTCTTTGTGTAAGCGTACTAACTCTTCATAAACACTCAACGGAGAAGAACCTCCGGATAAACCCAGCACGCAGGTTTGATTTTGAGCCTGTTTGTCTTTGATGACAGACGCAATCTCAGCTGCGATTTGCTTTGATCCTTGTTTCTCATCGTCATAAATTTCTGTGTCAATTTTTTCAAATTGAGTTTGCCTGATTTTATCAATGGCATCCTCCGGACAATAATACCGCTCCGGAATTCTTTCCAATGTAATTTTTGAACTTAAATCGAATTGCATAATGATTATTAGACATTATTTCGATTAATATTATATAGCGCTGTAATTCAGCGAAACTCTCAAATTATGGAGTCCACAAGCAAGTTCCATGACTAAGTCGTCGAAACCAAACTTGTGACATCTGAAACGATCTTTGACAATACGACATCTTTTTGCTCCTCCAATGGCGTGTTCCACCAGCACCCGGAATGAAGAAATTGAACGATTTGATTCCTTTTGTTCCTGGGTTAGTTCTTTACCTTTTGGTTTCTTTACAGGCATCATCACGTTCACATTCTCGGGATTATGCCCCAGAAAACCGGTATCTTGCCACAAAGTTATCCCCGAAGGAAAGAGAATAGGTTGATTATCGCATATCTTTTTATCGTGCACACTACCCTCACAAGTCCTGCTAAGCCATAGAATTCGCCTTTCCGGGGTAGTTAACACGTTATTCTTCACGCTATGAGTTTTTTTTACCGCTATAGCAAGCTGTTTGAAGGTCGCTCGCTTGCGGTCGTTGAATTGGACGTTCAACCCCATCGATAAGCACATCCTCACACGATTTGATGATATGCATTACTCGAAACTCATTACGCTCGGGAAGTTCGCCTAATCTCTTTAAAGTCTTACGCAAAAGACCTGACAATAGGTGAATCAGTAAATTTGCCTGTGATTGTGTCATGCCAAAACTCGCGGCATGATGTTCCTGTAATGGGTTGGTTTTCAAATAAACCAATAAAAACAGAAGTTTATCACAAGCCTTGGGTAAAACAGTATCAGTTCTTGCAAATGTGCGTCGCTGACGTGGTTTCCCCTCTAAGGTAAAATAATCATTATATTCATCCCATTCCGTTTTAAAATGGGGGAGCAAATAATTGAAATCTTCTAAATTCAGTCCTGTAATACTTAAAAACTGAACCGGTCGCTTTTTAATTTTGTCGTATTGCATGATTCATATTGGTTAAGAATATGAATTATTAACGAGAAATATAAATGAATATTGTTGAAAATCAATCGTATAATAAATTAATTCAAATAAACTCTATTATTTATCTTTAGAGCAGTTTTTTACAATCTGCTGCATAATTTCAAACTTTTTTTCTTGTTGCTCTAACAACCTGAACTGGGCAATTGTTCGCTGCCAATTGTGTTCCGGATGTTGAATTTTATAATAGGTATCTCCATTCAAATAATCAGCAAAAAAACGTACCGTTTGCATATAAGTTAACATTTTTGCTCCGAGTGCCAGATATTCAAGTTCGGTGTCGGTCAGGAAAGTTGCTTTTTCCAGGTAACCTTTCGTATATGCTTCATAAATTGCCAGATTCACGTCGATATTATCCAGATTGGGATCGTCCTCTGCTCCTGTATTGGCTGCGGTTCGCATAAAATCTCCAAAATCAGATAAAACGGTGCTTATCATCATCGTGTCAAGATCGACTATACAACAAGGTTCATCTTTATCGTTGAATAGCAGGTTATTGATTTTTGTGTCACAGTGATTGATACGACCGGGAAGTTTGCCTTCTCTGTATAATCGTTGTGGTAAACACATTTCATCAGCTCTTTTGAGCAGTTCATCCACCATCCATTGTGTCTTTTCCAATCTCCCGGCAATGTTTTCTTTTACAGCATCTTTCATTTGTTGTACCCTGAATTCCACGTTGTGAAAATCGGGAATGCTATCGATTAGCTGATTTGCGGGAATATCGACGATCATACAATGAAAATTACCGTACGCTTTTCCTGCTTCATAAGCCAGTTCGGGTGTGATAGCTTCGTAACTGTGTGTGTTTACAATATTAACGTATATTCTCCAGTAATTACCTTCATCATCTTTGTAAAAAAGCTTATTGTCTTTTGTCTCAATAAGTTGAAGCACCTTCTGTTCGATATTTGTTGCCCCTGCCTCCCTGTATTTTTTTCTCAGGTGATCGGTCACAATGCGAATATTGTTCTGCAATCCCTCCACATTTTTAAAAATGTTGTGGTTAATTCTTTGCAGAAAATAGGATTCGTCATTGGGATTTTCTCCTGTCAGGATGAAAGAGTCGTTGATGTGCCCGATTTTAAGTGGTTTAATGTCGGTAATTCTAGTTTTGAGCTTGAATTGAGTCAGAATTTTTTCCATTGAAAATGTGTTTTACGAATAATAAGATGGTGATTTTTTGAATCAGCAAAGGTAGTTCAAAATTCTTTTATAACACACTTTTCAGTCTTAATAAATATAAAAATGCGTGATACTGCATATTCCATGCACAATTGCGGATAAAGCAGAAATATTTACCTTAACGTACAATTATCTTTCTGACAATTGTTTCGTTTTGAGAAATAATTCTTAAGAGATAGACTCCTTTATCCTGGCGAATATAATGTTCCTTATTATTTAAAGAAGCGGCGCCTGTTCTTCCGTCAGAAGAAATAATGTAAACGTCGCAGAGGGTCGAACCATGAACAGCAATAATTCCTGAATTACTACTAATTCTGTATGTGTCGTTTTTGAAATCCGTTATATCTGAAAGCTCCTGATTAAGTAAGATTTTTTCTATTTTTAAATTGTTTGTAAAAACAGAATAATCTTTCAGTTTAAGCATATAATTTCCTGTTGGTATATCCAGTAGGTTGATGTTCCCGGTTTTAATGTTTGTAAACTGGCTATGCACCTGATTCACCACCATCTCGGGAAATGATTTGACAACCAAATTTGTGGACATATCTATCAACGATAATTTTAAAATAGCAGGATTACTGTTCTGCATTGTTAAAGTTACATTGTAGACAGCAGGTAAACTAACTTGTAATGCCCAGCTGGCCCATTGCACAGATTTATCTTCTTCTTTTTCGGTTGCGGCATAATCCAGGTAATGAACAGTCTCAGGGTCGGTCATGAACGGATGATAATAAGCATTATTCGAAAGTAATTCTGCGTTTGTGTTCAATTCGATTTTTTGCCGTGATTTAAATTTAAAAGGCTTTTTCTGCTGGTATGCATCATTATTTTCAGGGAAATAAATTACATCGGCAGAAGTGGCCTTTATTAAATAATAAGGAAAAGAAATACCAAACTTATCATTTAGAGAAGGGTTTACAATCGAATTTGTCGAAATTAAGCCTTCCACAAATGTAGAATCGAAAGAGCATGCCCGTTTCACAGACGAAAGATCTGTCCAACTCCATTCATTGGTGCCGGGAGTACCCGTGTATTTGTAAATAAAAGGGCCTTGTGCCAGATAATCAATTCCGGCAGATGTATATAGCCAATTACTTTTCATGCCGGTTTGGTCATTCATGTCTGCGTCAAGGTACACATCAATAATATACCAGGATCCCGGATCAAACTTTTTATTGCTTATTTCAGCATTTAAATTATTACAGAATAATATCAGGAATATGATTCTTGTTATGTTTTTCATTATGAGTGGTTTAAAAAATTATTCCGGCATGAAATAATGCTCTCCCTGATAAGTCCCGGTTTCTGCGGTATTATCATCGATATTGATATTAACAAGCAAATTATTATAGCCGGTTGAAGCTTCCCATACCTGTTGATTGGCAAATCTCACAGCATACTCCGGTCTATTTGAAATACCTGCATAAGCATCAGGTAAGTTAAGCAAAAGGCTATAAGTGCCCGACGGTATGTTTGCCGGGATGCCTATCGTAACATCAATGAGATTTTCAGTAAGTGGTTGCCATAATCTTGGATCTGTATCAATTTTAGCAACATATATCATGTTGTTTTGATTGTTTCTGAGTATTAGTTCAATATTACGTTTGTTATAAAGGGGGGCATATCCAGAGTTTTGAATAATAATGCGTGCATTAAACGCTGCTCCGGGAGCTAGAACACGTGTAAATACTCCTGATTTCAATTGAAAACGATAGCCCATTTCTCTTTTGATATTATCCATACAACCCTGAACAATCCACTGATCGTTTACTCCCCGGTAGTAATCGTCATTCAGATAGGTCCAACGTAAAAAGCGCATTTCCTGTTGTGCTTTTGTGCAGTCGGCCGGGTCAATACCACTGGGAGGACAAGTTTCACCACCAGAAGGCACATAAAGGCATTCTGAATTCAGGTATGCCTTTTCAATTTCTACTTCTTTGTAAGTCCCGTAATCGTTTATACTAGCCATAAAACAATCATTGTGATGTCCGATTCTTGCCACCTTGCTTTGATCAAATCCTTCATTATTGGTAAGTGCAGTTGTCCGATCTAAAAAACGTTGTTTATAATTTGGTGTTCTTACCTGAACCATTCGGTCGGCAGGTAGGCATGCCAGTATTTTATTCAGTATTTCTGAACTGGCAGCAGGAGTTGTCAGGTTATTCGATGAACTGTGCCATTCTCCCCAGGGGCCGGCAAATCCGGCCTGCATGAATGCTATAACATCGGCATGTTTTACAAAGTATGGAGCTAATTGATCTAAATGTTGCTTGACAATTTCAAGTGGTGCATCTTCTCCCGGCATCTGATTGGTATAAGCAAAACGTAAAATACATTTCAGTCCGGCTTTGCGTAAAACATCCATATCGGTATCAAGACGTTGTAATGCCGTTGAACTCAAAGCTGCCGATTTAAAATTGGTAAGATAATATACGCGTAAGATCAGCGCGATATTATCATTTTTCATGTATGATCTTAATGTATTTTCATTTAAAGACCCGCTTGAACCCAAAATACTTTCGGTATGTTTATAAAAACCTCTTTCCGGATTTGGAAAGATTGTAACATTGTCAGGAGCATAATTAATTTTCTGAATATTTGCTTCAGGAGTTGCCGGTGAAAGTTGCATCATATATAATAGAGAGTCACCGGAAACCTGTACCTTCGTATAGGGGAATTCTCCCGGTTCGCTTATTATTGGTACGTTTTTCCAGTCGTTACTAATCCCGTCAATAATTATGTTTTGTGTTTTCAACATGAAAGTACACATCAATGACAATAGCAAGATAATTGATTTTCTGGACATATTATTATTTGGTTTTATTTCAAGCGGGTAAAGTACAATAAACGGTTTAAAGGAACTTCTACCTCAACTGATTTTCCTCCGGAATACTTAATTCCTTTGTCATCGACCCATTTACCTTTGGGTAATCGCACCTGACGAACATTGGAAGTGCATATTACCGGTGCAATCAGGTATTTGTCTCCCAGCATAAACTGGTCATTGCAAGTTGCAAATCCCTGATGGGGGAATGCATATTCCATGTGTCTTACAATCGGTTCACCAGTTTGGGCTGATTCTTTAGCCAGTTCCAGGATATATTTGCCAAATTGCTGATGTAATAGTGCAGCATCCCGCACGATATTCAGATTTTCTTTATTTAGAATTCTCCAGGGAGCAACCGAAAACTGCATCATAGGCATCAGGGCGTGAACCTGTGCCGAACGTACGATCAGTTCCTGATTAAATTCAGAGTCGTTAATTCCAAGAAAGGCTGTAAATTGTCCGCCTCCGATCATATCCGGGCAAGTGTAGGCGTAGCCCAGTAAGCCAGCTGTCAGCATTTCAGGAATCAGGCTTTTTACAGCATCCCATGAATAATCCTTGTCGCCAAGCCGTTGTACAAGAGGCATCCCACCCATAGCATAACCGGCACGATACTCGTTAAACGGAAATTGCAATCCGATTTTTGCCCAGGCCATGGTGTGATCAACTGACCTGGCATTTTTCATATAGCTGTCGATCATTGCCGGATTGTAAAACTGGTTGTCGCCGGCATCAAATTTAAAACCATCAATGCCGTATTGTGTTTGCAGATGCTTGAGTTGTGATACGAAATATGCAGCAGCTTCCGGGTTGGTTAAGTCGTAGCACGCACTGTAACCGTTCCACCACTCAATCATAGCAGGACTGTCGCTGCCTTTTTTACGTATCAGGAAGCCTTTATCTCTCAGTTCACGGTACTCAGGGCTATCGGCGCTTACAAACGGGCAAACCCACAACATAACTTTAAACCCCATTTGGTGTAATGCTGCCACCATGCTGCGAGGATCCGGGAATTTATCAGGTTTGAATTCAAAATTACCATAATGTTTTTGCCAATTGTCATCAATCATGATTACGCCTGTCGGAAATTTATGTTCGATGATACTTTGGGCATAACGCATGATGTCTTTCTGATTCTGGTTATACATGAGTTCAATCCAGGTATTGTATTGCGGCATGGTAAAAAATAAAGTATCCGGCAAAATACCTGAAGGGGGAAAATGGGCTTTTGATGCAGCGAGACAGGATTCTTTCAGGGTATTTCCTGCTTTTCGTATTGTTGGTTCTTCGACCGCTGATTTTACGATAATCCGGTTGTTCTTAACTTCGAAAGTAAAAGGAGAATCACTCCAGAGGTATCGTCCGCGATTCGAAAGTAGCAGTGGAACTACCTGGTTGTTTTTGTTTTGTAATGAAAGATCAAACAATTCGATAGTTCCTTTAAACGGCATTGTTGAGCCCAGGCCCACAGCGCCTCCCCACCAATACTCATCTTTTTCGATGATGATTTCGGTTTGATATTGAGCCGACAGGCTTCCCTGAATAATGATGAGTAAAAATATATACAGGAATTTTCTCATAACAGCATTATTGGATATTAGCCTCAAATTCTATTTTTTTTCCGGGAAGTAAGTGATCACATTCGATACTGAGAACCGGATTCTTACCTCCGGATGGAATTTTAGTCCAAACACTCGAGTCGGGTAGGAGTTGGGTCAGGTTGTAACCGGAACGAACGCCATTGACCGCGATAAAAGCATTCCGATAAATAGGAGCAATGCCGGAATTGGTTATTTTTACAGCCGAGCTATCGCCTTTAATTCTGAAATCATCTATCCGAAATGAGTACCCGGAAGCGATTCCGGCCTCTTTAAATCTTTCTGGAGTTCCGTGAATGCTTCCCGGAGCATTATTTCCAAGTATGTAGGTGATGTGGTATTTTGAAGCCGCCTGTTCCCATGTGAAACCGTACATGCCTTCCGGATTGAGAAAGTTTTTCTGATCATTACTGGTATAGTAGCTAATTTCGCCACCCGCCGGCGCTTTCTGCCATCTGTCGGTTCCGATTGCAATCCAGCATTTTTCATTATATCCGCCTCCCTGAGCTATTTCATGTTTGCTGTGCATAAACGAATCATCGAATAGACCAAAATTCAAATTCATCAATGATTCGGTTTTGACAATGGGAGTGTATGTCTTATCAGCAGCATCTATAGAAATATTCCAGGGGGTATGCTGAAAGACAGAATTTACATGCGTTAAAAATTCAGCCTGATAATCATGAGAAGGAAAATTGATTCCAGCTCTTAAACCAGTTCCATAAATATGGTATTCCGACCAGTGACCGAAACCGACCTGAACGAATGCAATACGGATATCCTGATCATATTTTGCAGCGAAATCAGTGTAAAATTGTTTTGTAAACCATTGTAGTTCACTGTTACTCCAGTCGGCATAATAGGTTGCCCCATCACCACCGGCATCAGCACTAAATGTTTCATTGTAATCCGGAAGTGATTTAATATAATCCGGAACAGCCGTTCCTCCTTTCACTCCGTTTGTTGTTGCATTCGGATATTCATAACGGAATCGTACAATAGCCTGATGTCCGCGACTGGCAATATCATCCAGTAATGTTTCAAATGATGACCAATCATATTGAATCTTGCCGTCTGTTTTTCCTGTTACCACATCAGAAGGAAGACAATAAGAAAATTCGAGACTAATCGAATTACCATAGGTGCTGTTACGTGATTTTGCCTGAGCTGGCCATAATACGATGCCTGTCATAGGTTGTACACTTGTTATTTCAGATTGCAAAGTGACACTATTAAACCCGACAAGATTAATTTCATCCGTTTCAGTCGGTTTTTCTTCGATACGTTCACATCCACTGCACATGCAAAAGCAAGGCAAAAGAATAATAGGGAAAATGTATTTTATTTTCATGTAAATTGAAAAAAATGAAACCGCCGAACCGTTCGAATACTGATTAATACAATAACAAGTAATGTAAAATATAAATGGTTCAGCGGTTTCAAGAATTATTAATTTTAAATTTTTATTTATCGATCAGGATTTTTTTAACGTCAATATTTTTTCCTGCACACATTTTCACGAAATACAAACCATTGTTTAATACAGTTGCATTAAACGGTATGCTATGTACTCCCTCTGACATTTCCTGATTTACAATCTCTGCCACTTTTATTCCAGCCAGATTAAACACATCAATTTTAATGTTTTGATTCTGATTTAATGTAATCCGGATGTTTGCTGAGGTTTCAATCACATTTGGATAAACATTAAATGATATATCAGTATGTTCAATTTCTGGTTTTGAACTGACAGTGCCATCATACATGAAAGCAGCATTGGCATTGAATGACGAGTAATTAAATAAATCATCATAGGAGAAAGCTGCATAATAATATTTGGTATTCGAAATGATGTCTTCATCAACAAATGTTTCTAATGCTCCGTCATAAATAACGACTCCATCAGTATGATCAACAGGATAACGGTCGCTGCGGCGAACAATTTTTGTTCCTTCGAAATCTAAACTTGGAGGAATACTGCCGGAAAAACTAATCCCATCGATAACAAAATTTCCAGATGTAAGAGTGCCGCTTGATACAATAAAATTCAAAGCAGTTACATTCATATTATTAAAGGCAGATTCCTGATTAACATGCCAGCTGAATGAACTGAACAAACCAGCATTCAGGGTTGCTTTTTGCCATTCGGTTGAACTCAGTACGACGGATTCATTATACCACCAGTCACCATTTTCCTGTTCGATGATGACCCTGATTTTATTGGAAGAGCCATTTCCTTTATACCAGAATTCAATTGTCGAAACATAATCAACAGGAGTTGCAAAGTTTGTTTTTACCCCATACTGAGTCCAGGCTGTCTGGATGTCGAAATTTACCTGCATCCCGTTTCCGGTTTGTCCGGTTGTTGACAGAAATGATCCCTCTGCTCCGGAGGATGATTTAGTTTCGACAAACGCCCCGATTCCTGATTCAAAATCATCAACTAAAGTTGCTACTGGCACTAAAGAGGTAGGATTTGACCAGTTCAGGGTTACTTTACTATCTGCAAAATTTCCGGTTAAATCTGCTGGTGCACGTGGAGAAATTACATCCGGAACTACAACAACTCTACCCGCTGAAACATCAGTTACAGTTTCAGAACCATCATTAATAACAGCTTTTACATAATAATTACCAGCATTAAAATTACGTACATTCCAATCGTAATACATCACTGTGCTAGCCATGTTATCGATAATCAAAGTCCAGTTTTCGTTATCAGTAGAATAAAATAGACTAATAGTTGCATCACCACCTGGATCCAGTGGAACAAAGCTGATACGATAGATGTCAGAGGTTTCTTGATCTGTTGCCGGGGCAGTAATACTGATTGATAATTCTGCAGCTGCAACTGTCCAACGGGTATCTCCGATATTTTTACTGTCGGTAGCAGCTCCGACTGCAGGAGAATTAACATCCAGATTGAAGTCGTTTAATGCAGGATTGATGAAAAGGGGGTCGACATTCGACAGATTTGTTGCCACAGCTCCGCCGCTCCGTACACCACTATTACAGTTATACCAGATTGAATTACTCACTGCAGAGTTCCCATAAACATAAAAAGCATAATTACTTTTCTTATCTGCATCGTTTGATACAATGCAATTTCGAACTGTTGCACCGGCAATTCTGTTCAGATATATTACATAACTGCCGGGAGCGGTATTATAAAAAGTACAATGATCAATCAGCACTTTGGGGTCATTTCCTTCAACACCATCATGATCTCTTAAATAAATGGCATGGGTTAAATCGCTTGGGTGCACAATGTTAATAAAGGTGGTGTTTTCAATGATGGCATTTTTAAACCGTCCCGGACTTGGGTTACCGTTAACACTGTAAATTGCCATGTGTTGTAGGTTCTTAAATACACAACCTGAAACTAAGAAAGTATCTACCTGTACCGCGGTAGCATATAATCTGATTCCATAACTCGTTCCGTTCTGGAAAGTACAGTCAATGAATTTCAGGTTGTTGTTGGTGCCGCTGTTTACACGAACCAATTCTGTGCCGGCTTGCAAGGTATTATCAAAAGTCAGACCCTGAATGGTTACATCATCGCCATCGCTAACATTAATATCGTAGCGTTTGTGGTTCACAAAAGGATTTGCTCCTTCAGCAGCCTTAATAGTCAGTGCTTTGGAAATAACTGTTGTATTGGGCTCATTGTAGGTACCATCGGCAATGATTAAAATATCACCAGGTGATGCAGCATTAATTGCATCATAAATTGTGTTGGTTCCGGGACTAACCTGTATGGTTGCAGCTTGTATCGTGAAAACAGCTATGCAAACTGCTGTTAATGTAGTTAATGTTCGTTTCATAGACTTAAATTTTAGCATTATTTGTTAATGACAATTCTTTTAGAATAAATTTGATTTGATGTGTTCATCCGGATGAAATAAATTCCCGAAGCTAACCCATTAGTATTGAAATTGATCTGATAATTCCCAATTGGTTGATCCGATGCAATAATCTGAATTCTTTTGCCGGTTATATCCTCCAAAGTTACAGATGCTTTATCCGCAGTTTGTACAGCATACTTTATGGTTACGATAGAATGAGCCGGATTTGGAAAAACCTGAAGAATTTCAGCAGACAAAGGAGTTTCTAAGCTGGTGAATTGATGACTCCAGGAAGCAGCAGGGTCAAAACCAGAGAAATTGTTGAGATCGTCGTAAGTAAACCCAGCATAATAGTAGTGTGTTCCAGGAACAATGTTGCTATCACTAAATGTCTCATTAGTACCATTATAGACTACCTCACCATCCGTATGATTTGCAGGAAATCGATCTGTTCTTCTTAGAATTTTAGTCCCTTCATAATCGGGAGCCGGATAAATCTGGCCGGTTAATACGATGCTGTCGATTAAAACAGAACCGGTGCCCACTGTACCGCTGGGCACAATAAACTCAATAGCATAAATATTCTCCGGATTCATTGCTTTTGATGCGTTGGTATGCCAGCTAAGTTCTTGAAAATTTCTGATATCCAGTTTTACTTTTTGCCAATCAGTGCTACTCAGGTTTAATGATTCATCATACCACCAGTCATCTGCAGTTCCATTAAAATCCAGATCTTGTTTGATCATTAATCTTAAATTACGGGATGAACCGTCCCCCTTAAACCAAAACTCAAGATAAGGTGTTGTAGCATAATTTTGTGCCACATTATTTTGAAGTACGGCTGAATACTGTCCCCAGGGAATAAGTACATTGTAATTAATTTTCAAGGCATTTCCGCTGTTATAACCGGGTGCCATTTCCAGGGACCCGGTGGCAGTTTCAGCATGAGGGACACCGGCAAATCTTCCAATCCCGGTTTCAAAATCATCGATCATATTTTCAACATCCATCAAACGTGTCGGATTTTGCCAATTGAGTACAATTTGTTCATCGGTAGCATAACCGGTAAAACCCGTTGGAGCCGGAGGCGCTGTTGTATCCGCTACTACTGAAATCTTTCCCCGTGCATATTTTTTTACAGGAGTATTAATGCCATCGTCGATGACACCATAAATAAAGTAATCGCCTTTGGGTTCCAGGTAACGAACATGCCAGTCGAAATAATCAACTTCGGAAAGGTCTGTTGAAAGATTTTCAGCTATGAGCGTACCATTGATACTATCGATTGAATGATAAAGATTAATTTTTCCGTTACCAGTTTCATCGAAGCAAGTCCATTTGATACGGTACACATCAGTCACTGTATCATTGTTTCCATCCGGCTCTGTAAAATATAAACTGGGCAACATTTGGGCTGTTCTGGTGAATACATAGGAATAAAACTCTTGCCCGTTTTCATCCCGGGAAATCATCGTAACGGTTTCTCCATCTTCAGAAACATCTATTGTTGAAAAACCATTTAATGATTTCCAAATTAAGCTGTAAGGCAAATCAGCCATATTGTATTGATCCCTTATATTTGATGCAGCCACACTTGGTCTAATATAGTGAACCCCGGATTTATACAAGTGTTCAAAACTGTGACAGTTACCACTAAAGAAAATGATATGTTTTCCATTGGCAGCATGTTTTTCGAGAATAGGAGCAACGGATGTTTTTTTGTCGGCCGACCATTGTCCGTGATAACCTGTACTATACACGCTTACATGTGAAATGATGAATATCCATTTTGAATCTGCATTTTGGATCTGATTGTCAAGCCAGACCATTTGTTGAGAGTTTGAATCTAAAGCAGGGCTTGATTCATCTCCGTTTAAATTCAGGGAAATGATTTTTACATCACCATAATCCATAGCATAATAAGATTCTCCTCTCGGGTCTTTACCTTCCGCACCATCAATATAACCATGAGAAAACGAAGAGAAATAAT
>JAKIYP010000129.1 GCA_022708505.1 Bacteroidota bacterium | reverse complement strand
TGGGTGTTGCGCATGAAGCCTGTGGAAAATTTGCGATACAATTGGATAGTGACGATGTGTATTCTGACGAAAATACAGTTCAGAAAATTGTAGATGCTTTCTACGAACAAAACTGTGTGATGGTGGTCGGTACCTATATGTTGACCGATTTCAACAAGCAACCCATTCCTCCGGGAATTATCGACCACAAGGAGTGGACGCCAGATAACGGAAGAAACAACGCACTGCGCATCAATGGTCTGGGAGCTCCCCGCGCTTTCTTTACACCGATGTTGCGCGAAATCAGGGTGCCGAATACAAGTTATGGTGAAGATTATGCGCTTGGACTGGCTTTCTCCCGTGAGTATCAGATTGGAAGAATTTATGATGTGTTGTATCTCTGTCGCCGCTGGGAAGATAATTCGGATGCTTCGCTTGATGTGGTGAAAATGAACGGACATAACACGTATAAAGATCGCATCAGAACGTGGGAGTTACAAGCGCGAATTGCGTTGAACAAAAATAGCGAATAGTGTAGAGCTGAAAACGGAGAGTAAGGTTGAATAACCAAGTGTGGGTTTGAGGGGGTTGCCACGTCGTTCACTTTGTGAACTCCTCGCAATGACATACTGGCTCTCGATCGATGTCCGGAAACTGTAGACAAATTAATATGATAAAAACATTTTTTCAGGAACAATTGGCTGAATGGCCTCTCGCGAAGCAAAACTACGAGGCGCTAAACAGGGTTAAGGTTAAGGATTTTGACCTGGATGGCGCTGTCGTACGTGTCCAGTTTAACCCGGAACGCATGCGTTCGAGTGCAGCAAAAGTGGATGTCAAATCGATTCAGGAAAGGAAATGCTTCCTTTGTCCGGCTAACTTGCCGCCGGAACAAAGGGGTGTTTCCTTTGGCCACAATTATCAGATTTTGGTGAATCCATTTCCGATATTCCCAGTGCACCTGACCATCCCGGATATGGATCATGTTGATCAGCTGATTCTCGGAAGGTTCAGGGATATGCTCGAACTGGCTCAAACACTGGATGATTTCGTGGTATTTTACAACGGACCAAAATGCGGGGCGTCTGCGCCGGATCATATTCATTTTCAGGCGGGAAATAAAGGTTTTCTACCCTTAGAAAAAGAAGCGCTGACTGTCAAAAGAGAATTGGTTCTCTCGACGGATGAGTTATTGTGTTTTACCTTACCGGACTATCATCGGAATGCAATTGTAATAGAATCGGCAATCCGGAATGAAATTGAAATGCTGTTCAACAGAATTTATGCTGCCCTCGAAATAAAAGAAGGTGAAAAAGAACCCATGCTGAATATTGTTGCCTGGTTTGAAAACGGCAAATGGATTACCTGCATTTTTCCACGTGAAGTGCATCGTCCCGGCTGTTATTTTGCTGAAGGTGATGAGAATATTTTGTTGAGTCCGGCTTCCGTTGATTTGAGCGGAGTATGTGTGCTACCGCTGGAAAAGGATTTTGAGAAAATAACGGCTGACGATATTAAAACTGTTTTCAGTGAAATTTGCGTCAGCAATGAAAAACTGAATGAAATCTTAAATAATATACAATATTAACCACAAAAGGCACAAAAGGAAAACTAAGGAATCACAAAAGAGTTGTCAGAGTTTTAATTGATGATGTTATTTATTCACGATTTGAATGATGATTTTTTTACTCTCATTTCCTGTTTATTCTTTTGTGATTCCTTAGTTTTCCTTTTGTGCCTTTTGTGGTTTTAATAAAAATAGTATGCCAAAGAAAACATCCCCCTGGAGTTGGATTCCGTCCCTGTACTTAGCACAAGGACTTCCTTATGTGGCCGTAATGACCATCTCGGTTATCATGTATAAACGCATGGGTATTTCAAATACAGATATAGCGCTTTATACTAGCTGGCTTTATCTGCCCTGGGTTATTAAGCCATTGTGGAGTCCATTTGTGGATTTGCTCAAAACGAAACGTTGGTGGATAGTTACCATGCAGCTGTTTATTGGCGCCGGGTTTGCCGGAATTGCATTTATGATTCCCGTGCCCTTCTTTTTCCAGGCGACGCTTGCATTTTTTTGGTTGCTGGCATTTAGCTCTGCTACCCACGATATTGCAGCCGACGGTTTTTATATGCTGGCTCTTGATTCGAATAATCAGGCTAAATTTGTCGGCATTCGCAGTACCTTCTATCGCATCGCAACCATCATGGGGCAGGGAGTTCTGATTATCTTGGCAGGATTTCTGGAAACTGCAACGGGTATGGAGCCGCTGAAATTCAAGGTAGATGCAATGCCTGATTATGCTCAAACGTCCATGGTTATTGAACCTGCAAATGATGTGCAGTCACTCGAAGGAGATTTGCGTTTTGTAACCGGCAATCAAACCATTCAGATTGGTGTGTCGGGATTAAATAAAGATAGCTTGCAGGTGTTTCTATCTGCCGTTGAGGAATTGAACCGTCAGAATGGTTTTGTAGAATTGGAACAGGCTGTTGTAAATCAGCAAACGGGAAATAATGAAAGCTGGTGGACAAATTATGTTTCGCAACCTTTAGGCAGTTGGATTAAAAATACTTTTGGAGAAAAAAGGGAAGAGGTCGAGGAACTGGCTTTTGCCGGCAATGTGGGTGTTACATCGGTTTGGTTGTCGAAATCTCCTGATTCTGGTGAACAAATCATTTTGAATACCAGCCTGAGCACTGGTGATAAGAGTATTTCGCTTGTCAGAGGTGAACGCTTGGTGTTTGATGAAACGAACTGGAATAAACCGGCTTACCTTGTTTTTCAACTTGACCCGAAGCTGGCTTCTGCAACTTCTTCTGAGTTCAAAGGTCTGTCGGGGAATATCGCTTTTGCCTGGTCGGTGACATTCTTTTTATTGGCAGGCTTGTTTGTGCTTTTCAGTGTTTATCACAGGTTTTTTCTTCCGAAACCGGATTCGGATGGTGCGGCTGTTCACGTTACAGCAGGGACTATCCTGAAAGATTTTGCCCAGACTTTTGTTTCATTTTTCAAGAAACCGGGAGTAGGGAAAGCGATTTTCTTTATGCTGACTTTCCGTTTCTCGGAAGCGCAGGCGTTGAAATTAATCAGTCCGTTTTTGCTTGATTCGCGGGAAGCGGGTGGCTTGGGGCTCACAACCGGAGAGGTTGGGCTGGTGTATGGAACCATAGGAATCATTGCCCTCACCCTGGGTGGTATCATTGGCGGATTAGTGGCTGCAAAGGGTGGCCTGAAAAAATGGATATGGCCTATGACCCTGAGCATGTTGCTGACAATTGCGACGTTCGTATATCTGAGTTTCTCTCAAACGGATAATCTGCTGCTCATCAATATCTGTATTTTTATTGAGCAGTTTGGATATGGATTCGGATTTACAGCTTATATGCTTTATCTGATTTATTTCTCTGAGGGAGAGCTGAAAACAGCGCATTATGCTATTTGTACAGGATTTATGGCGCTGGGCATGATGCTGCCGGGTATGTTTGCCGGCTGGTTGCAGGAATTGCTGGGTTACAATCATTTCTTTATCTGGGTTATGATTTGTTGCATCGTTCCGGTTGTTGCCGTGATGATGCTGAAAATTGACCCGGAATATGGAAAGGCGAAGAAGAACTTGAAAACGGAAAGCGAATAACGAATAGCGGAAAACGGAGATCGGAAAACAGAATAACAAC
>JAKIYP010000128.1 GCA_022708505.1 Bacteroidota bacterium | reverse complement strand
CAGCATCCAAGGAACAGGAAGTCACCAGTTCTGCTACATCAAATATTGAAAAAACAACGGTTAAAGTTGATAATGGATTAGCAGAATCATCAAAAGTGAATGTGGCACCAACACCTGCTCCGGCGCCACAACCATTTGATATTGCCAAGTTTGCCGGTATATTTGCCGCAATCGGACTGGCATTCGGAGCCATAGGTTCGGTATTGGCTTCGGTGGTAGGGGGATTTCTGGCGCTTACCTGGTGGAAAATGCCTTTGGCTTTTCTGGGATTGATATTAGCCATTTCAGGTCCGAGCATGTTGCTGGCCTGGCTAAAGCTGCGTAAACGCAACCTGGCCCCGGTGCTCGATGCCAATGGTTGGGCAATTAATGCCAAAGCAACAATTAATATTCAGTTTGGCAGGACTTTGACGCATTTAGCTGAATTGCCTAAAAATGCCAAAGTCAATATGGTAGATCCTTTCTCTAAAAAGAAAAATCCGATTCTGCCCATATTGATTATTCTTGCAGTGCTGGCAATTGTAGCTTATTACTTGTGGAGATATGGGGTTGTTTAAATCTTCCGTGTCACTCCATAAACCGGAACACTTTCTTTTTTGTACCGGTTGATGGCGGTCACAACAAAGGTGTAGTAGCCTTTCAGATCGGGATTCAATTTCATTAAATCAAGATATGCATCCGTGGTGAAGGTAAGGATGTTGGCCGGATCTTCCATGTCGCCGACTTTCTTTCCTTTAAACGCGTACACCACGTAGTAGGCAATTTTCGATCCTTCGGTTTCATGTACGGGATCCCACATCAGGATGGCTTCTTTGTGGTCTTTGAGTATCCTCAGGTTTTGAGGTTGCTGCGCCAACATGCCCATCACATTTTTGTTTTCGGGACAAATAGCCTTGTATTTGTAGAAATTGGTTTGCAGACTGTCATTCAGTCCCTGCAAATTCCTCAGGAATGGTTTGGCGCTGAAAAACATGGCGCCGCCTACTTCCGGGTATTTTAAATTCAGTCGCAACTGACGGGCAATTTCGTTCGGGGTATTCCATTCTGCTTCTTTCTTGAGTCCGCCCAAAGCTGAGGCATATAAACCAATGTACAGGTTTTTATTATAGGAATTCTTCACCCACCAGTCGACAAGTATTTGATAATCTGCCACTTTTTTTCCGATTTCCCAGTACAACTGAGGAACGACGTAATCGATGCTTCCTTCCTGTAGCCATTTCAGGATGTCGGCGTATAAATCGTCGTAATTCTGTACGCCGGCTTTTGTGGCTGAACCTCTTGGGTCCACGTTGTCGTTTCTCCAAACTCCAAAAGGCGATATACCAAAGTCAACCCAGGGTTTCGTGCTTTTAATGGTGTGTTGCAATTCAGCAATCACCAGATCTACATTATTACGTCTCCAGTCGGCTTTGTTTGTAAACGATCTGGGATTCTTGCGGTAACTCGCTTCATCGGGAAATTCTTTGCCTGCAAGGGGATAGGGGTAGAAATAGTCATCCATGTGAATGGCATCTATATCATAACGCTCCACGATGTCTTTAACGACTTTGTTAAGAAACTCCCGTGTTTCATCTAATCCCGGATCAAAATAGTATTTGCCACCGTATTCCACTACCATCTGTTTGTTTTGCTGATAGATGTGGTCTTTACTTAGTGATGTCAGTTTATCCCCATTCAATACGCGGTAGGGATTCAGCCAGATATGAACTTCCATGCATCTTTTATGTGCTTCTTCTATAATGAATTGCATGGGATCGAAATAGGGCTCCGGTCTAATGCCCTGCTGACCGGTCAGGTATTTCGACCAGGGTTCGAGCGGGGAGAGGTAAAGTGCATCCGCGGTAGGGCGCGCCTGAAAGACAAGGGTATTGATGTTGTTTTGCGCGAGCCCGTCGAGCATTTTGATTAAATCAGCCTTTTGTTCTTTTGTATTGCTCCTTTTCGATGGCCAGTCGATGTTTTCGACGGTTGCAATCCAGACTGCACGCATTTCGCGTTTCTTGTGTTGGGCATATCCTTGCAGGTTGAATAAAAGACTGAAAAGTAGTACGTAAATATAGACCGGTGTTCTCATGTGAAACAAATGCTTGAATTATTGCTCACAAAGATAAAAAATTATCTCATATTTCACGCTTTCACGGTAGTTATTTGTCCACCACCTTATCTTTTTCGTAATCAATATAAGTGATTAATCTCAACGAGGTATCCTTGGTAAAATAACTCCAGGCCCAGTTGAAGAATATCACCAATTTGTTTCTGACGCTCAGTATCAGCATAAGGTGTAGGAACATCCAGACATACCAGGCCAATGGACCTTTAAACCGGAGAAAAGGCAATTCAACCACCGCCATGTGTTTACCGATGGTGGCCATCATACCCAAATCTTTGTATTCGTACGGATTCAGCATTGCATGCTCATCCTTCAGCATGGCAAGTATGTTTTTACCGAGGTTTTTTGCCTGATTGATAGCCACATTGGCCACCTGAGGATGTGCTTTCGGATAAAGCGGGGTTTCCATATAGGCAACGTCACCAATCGCGTAAATATTGTCGTAGTTTTCAAGTTTATTCAGGCGGTCGACCACATAGCGGTTGTGTACCAGCTGAGCTTTATCCAGTCCCTCTATCACATTTCCGGTAACACCGGCAGCCCAGATTACATTCCTGGATGGTATTTCTTCTCCGTTGCTCAGTAGGGCTACCTTGCCATCGTAACTGCTGAGTATGGTTTCTGTCTTCACGATAACTCCCAGTTTTTCTAAATACGCACGGGATGCATTTCTCGATGATTCACTCATGTTGTTCAGCGTGTTTTTACTTCCTTCAACCAGAATGATGTTGAATTTCGAAAAATCCACATTGTGATAGTCCTTGGGAAAGACATCGTTTTTCAATTCGGCAAAAGCCCCTGACAGTTCAACGCCTGTTGGTCCCGCGCCCACGATGATGATGTTCATCCAGGCCTGTTTATCCTCGGGACGGGCAAAAATCTCTTTCTCAAAACTGAAAAGGATTTTATTCCGGATATCAATCGAATCCTGTGTTGTCTTCATCGAAAAAGAGTTGTTTTTAATCTCTTCGTTGCCGAAAAAGTTTGTTTTACAGCCGGTTGCAATCACCAAATGATCATAGGTGATGGTGCGGTCGTAACTGGTAACCAGCTTGTTTTCTTCGGGAATAATCCGCCGTATATCGGTCATTCTGAAATCAATATTCTTATTCTTTTGAAAGATTTTCCGAAAAGGAAAGGAAATGCTGGATGGTTCCAACCGGCCACTGGCGACCTGGTAAAACAAAGGTTGAAACTGATGGTGATTTTGCTTGTCCACAAGCAACACCTTTAAATCTGCCTTGCGCAGGGTCTTTGCCAGTTGTAACCCGGCAAAACCGCCTCCCATGATTACAACCTTGTCGCCTTTCTTAATTTTCTTCATAATCGCATGTCGTATGTTATCTTAATAAACAAGTTTATGGAGCTAATGTTTGAAAGTTCTCCGTTTTTCCGTAAATTTGTACCGTATAAAAATAAAGATATGAATAAACAACTTACCATCGCGTTAGTGGCACACGATCAACGCAAAGCAGATATGGTTGAATGGGCGGTTTACAATGCCTCCATGTTATCAAAGCATAAACTGGTATGTACCGGGACAACCGGAAGCCTGATTCTGAAAGCGTTTGAAGAAAAGGGAATTGAAGCGG
>JAKIYP010000127.1 GCA_022708505.1 Bacteroidota bacterium | reverse complement strand
TCACCATCAATTGCAAAAACTATATCACTTACTTTGGTTTGTTTCATCATTTTCCCGTTCATCTCGAAGCCTCCATAAGGGCCGGTCAGTGAATTCACAATGCCCTGCTTGTTTAATGTACCCAGAATCTTTGCTGTGTAGGCTTCCGGAGAACCGGTGTGTTTAGCAACGTCGCCTATTTTCACTCGTTTATTTTCGAGTGACTGAGTGGCAATGTAAATCATTGCTTTGATGGCATGTTCGCAGGCTTTTGAAAACATTTTGTTGTTATTTTGTTGCAAATATATAAACTTTTTTATTTCCGACAAAATTATCGTAAATAAAATTATGATTGATTATATTTCATTCATATTATAATATTTCGAAAGAGAGGATGAAAAATTAACTGGTACTTAGCATCAATGGCAATCATTTAATGTGGTTTTACATTCAATTTGTGTTGAAAAACTCACACTTTTTTTGTAGCTTTGCGAACTAAAATTCACAATCCCCAAAAAATGAATAAAAAAAGAATAAAAAAAGCATTAGTCTCTGTTTATCATAAAGATAAGCTGGATATAATTATCCAAAAACTGCATGAAGAAGGCGTTGAATTTATATCAACCGGCGGTACGCAATCTTTTATTGAGTCGTTAAACATTCCGTGTGAAGCAGTGGAAGATTTAACAGGATATCCTTCTATTTTGGGTGGACGGGTTAAAACATTACATCCGAAGGTGTTCGGAGGAATTCTTGCCAGACGTGAATTGCCTCAGGATAATGAACAACTGAGCGCTTTTGAAATTCCGGAGATAGATTTGGTGATTGTGGATCTATATCCTTTCGAAGCTACTGTGGCAGCTGGCGCTGATGAACCTACCGTAATCGAGAAAATTGATATCGGTGGAATTTCCCTGATTCGCGCGGCGGCTAAAAACTTTAAAGACGTTGTGATTGTAGCTTCTCAGGAGCAATATGAACCGCTGTTAAATCTGCTTCAGGAAAACGGAGCTGAAACAACGCTTGAGGAACGTCGCTGGTTTGCCAAAGAGGCATTTGCGGTTTCGTCGGGTTACGATTCTGCGATTTTCAATTATTTCGACGGGGAAGAGGAATCGGCTTTCCGTCAGGCTGAGAATAATGCAAAGGTGTTGCGTTATGGAGAAAATCCTCATCAGCGCGGGATTTTCTTCGGAAAATTCGATGATATGTTCGAACAGCTTCAAGGCAAGGAGATTTCATACAACAACCTGCTGGATATCGACGCGGCGGTTAACCTTATCAATGATTTCGAAGACATTACTTTTGCCATCCTGAAACACAATAATGCTTGTGGAATTGCCTCCCGCCCATCACTTGTAGACGCCTGGAACGATGCATTGGCAGGCGATCCGGTTTCGGCTTTCGGTGGAGTGCTGGTGACAAATGCCATCATTGATAAAGCGACTGCGGAAGAAATTAATAAAATTTTCTTCGAAGTAATTATTGCTCCGGATTATGACTTGGAAGCGCTTGAGATTCTTTCTCAAAAGAAAAACAGGATTATTCTGATTCTCAAGGATAAAAAAATCAAAACAAAACAGTTCCGTTCGTTGTTGAACGGGGTGTTGATGCAGGATAAAGATCTCAAAACCGAGACTACCGATGATTTGAAGGTAGTTACAGATAAAACGCCTACAGAACAGGAAATTGAAGACTTGCTGTTTGCCAATAAAATTGTAAAACATACCAAATCAAATGCCATTGTGCTGGCTAAGAACAAACAAATGTGTGCCAGCGGTGTCGGGCAGACTTCGCGTGTGGACGCACTCGAACAGGCTATCGAGAAGGCAGCTAATTTTAATTTTGATTTGAATGGAGCAGTAATGGCTTCGGATGCTTTCTTCCCTTTTCCGGATTGTGTTGAGATTGCTGCCAAGGCAGGCATTTCGGCCGTAATTCAACCCGGCGGTTCAATCAAGGATCAGGACTCCGTTGACTCCTGCAACCACAACGGACTTTCAATGGTAACAACAGGATACAGACACTTTAAACATTAATAGATTATGGGACTTTTTTCATTCACCCAGGAAATTGCAATCGACTTAGGAACAGCGAATACCATCATTATCCACAATGATAAAATCGTGGTTGACGAACCGTCAGTAGTTGCACTCGACCGTCGTACTGATAAATTAATTGCAATCGGGGAAAAGGCCCGTCAGATGCAGGGCAAAGAAAACGAAGGCATTCGTACGGTTCGTCCGTTACGTGATGGTGTAATTGCCGATTTCTATGCTGCTGAATTGATGATTCGTGGCATGATCAAGATGATTCCCTCCAAAAATTACCTCTTTACTCCTTCACTGAAGATGGTGGTATGTATTCCTTCGGGAAGTACGGAAGTGGAAATTCGTGCGGTACGCGACTCTTCGGAACATGCCGGCGGACGTGAAGTATATATGATTTATGAGCCGATGGCCGCTGCTATAGGTATCGGTATCGATGTGGAATCGCCCACAGGTTGTATGATCGTGGATATCGGTGGCGGTACGACCGAAATTGCTGTAATCTCGCTGGGAGGTATTGTTTCCAATAAATCCATCCGCATCGCCGGTGATGATCTTACGCTGGATATTGTCGAGTATATGGGACGTATGCATAATATCAAAGTAGGTGAAAGAACAGCAGAACTGATTAAAATAAATGTAGGTGCTGCTTTAACTGATCTGGAAGATGCACCGGAAGATTATATTGTGCGCGGCCCGAATCGTATGACCGCCCTTCCGATGGAAGTTCCGGTTTCTTATCAGGAAATTGCCCATTGTCTCGAGAAATCAATTTCGAAAATTGAAGCGGCAATTATAAGCGCACTGGAACAAACACCTCCTGAATTGTATGCCGACATTGTTGAAAAAGGGATTTACCTGGCTGGTGGCGGTGCATTACTGCGCGGTCTTGATAAACGTTTAACAGATAAGCTGAATATACAGTTCCACATTGCCGAGGATCCACTCCGGGCTGTTGCCAGAGGAACGGGTATCGCGTTGAAAAACGTGGATAAATTCGGCTTCCTGATTCGCTAATAATTATTTCGCGGGTATGCTGTCCGGTAATCGGCAGTATATCCGTTGACTTATTACGCATGAAGAAACTCTTTGCTTTTTTAATTAGATACAGCATCGTGATTTTATTTCTTTTTCTGGAAGTAATCGCGTTCAGTATGGTCGTTAGAAATAACGGTTATCAGCAGAGTGTTTTTTTTTCATCCGGAAATACGGTGCTGGCTTCACTTTATTCGGTCAGTAATTCGGTCATAGAGTATTTCTACCTCAAATCAACCAACGATGGACTCGCTTCTGAAAATACAGCCCTGAAAAATCAGGTGATTGAACTTCAAAGCCAGCTTGAAACAATAAAGGATCAGGTCCCTCAGCCGGGAAGTTTCAAAATAAGTCCTGAAAAAGAACTTCGCTACATCCAGGCTAAAGTAATCAATAATTCGACCAATAAGTTGTTGAACTATATCACGTTGAACAAAGGGAAAAGAGATGGTATCCGTCCTGATATGGGTGTAGTTAACGAAGAAGGGGTGGTTGGAGTCGTTTCAAATGTATCGGAAAAATTTGCCGTTGTTATTCCGGTCATCAACCCCAAAATACAAATTAACAGTAAATTTATAAGAAACAACTACTCCGGACCGATTCATTGGGAAGGGGATAATTACCGTTATGCCGATTTGAATGATATTGC
>JAKIYP010000047.1 GCA_022708505.1 Bacteroidota bacterium | reverse complement strand
AAACGGAAGTTTGGGTGAGTGGCTGAAACCAGCAGTTTGCTAAACTGCCGATCGGGCAACCGGTCCACGAGTTCGAATCTCGTAGCTTCCGCATGACCCCTGAAATTGTATGATTTCAGGGGTTTTTATTTACTGCATACGTACCTCACTTAATAGAAACACATCTTTTCCGATTGATCTATTGATCCTCCATCTCCGTAAAACGTTGATACATACAGAAAACAGCAAACCCCGCTTACTTTCGTAAGCGAGGTTTTAAATACTGGGCTCTCCCTCTTGGACTTGAACCAAGGACCCTCTGATTAACAGTCAGATGCTCTAACCGACTGAGCTAAGGAAGAATTAACCACATTTTTGTCAAATGCGATGCAAAAGTAATAGGTTTTTCTGAATTATGCAATATCTTTGCAAAAAAATAGCAATATAAAAAAGAGATAATAAGATGAAGAAAATATTGGGTATGGGTAATGCCCTGACAGACATTTTGTTGCAAATAGAGAATGATGATTTATTAAAAAAGCTGAATTTGTTAAAAGGTGGAATGCAATTGATAAATTCAGAAAAAGTAACCGAAATACAGGGGAATTTTAATATGTCCGGTGCAAAAATGGCTACCGGAGGTTCAGCTTCCAATACGGTAAATGGGATTGCCCGACTGGGTGGAAAAGCCGGCTTTTTTGGAAAAATAGGCCGGGATAAAGTAGGGGAGTTCTTCATGCAGGATACTTTGCACAACGGCGTTGTTCCGCATTTAAGTTATAGCGAGCAAAAATCTGGTACTTGTACGGTGTTGGTTTCCGATGATGGGGAGCGGACACTTTGTACATTTCTGGGAGCTGCCTGTGAATTGGAACCTACTGATTTGAAACAGGAAATGTTTACAGGTTACGATATTTTTCACATCGAAGGGTATTTGGTTCAGAATCATGATCTGATACATACTGCCATCAAAATGGCAAAAGAAGCCGGGTTGCTGGTTTCGGTTGACCTGGCCAGTTATAATGTGGTGGAAGCAAACCTGGATTTTCTGAAATCAATTGTTGCTGATTATGTGGATGTTGTTTTTGCCAATGAAGAAGAGGCAAAGGCTTATACCGGTAAGGAGCCGGAAGAGGCGCTGATACATATCGCGGAGCATGCGTATATAGCTGTTGTCAAGATTGGTAAGGATGGCTCGTTTGTTCGGTCCGGTGATGACCAACACTCTATTAAGCCTTATTTGGCAGCTTGTATCGATACCACAGGTGCGGGTGACTTATACGCCGCGGGATTCCTGTATGGCATGGCCTGTGGTTTAACACTGGATAAATGCGGACTGATAGGCTCTTTTGTGTCCTCTCAGGTAGTAGAAGTGCTGGGTGCTAAAATGGATGACCATATCTGGGAAAAAATAAACCGGCAAGTGGAAAAGATAGTTGCAGGTATTGAAAATTAATTGAGCCTGATTATTATGTTTCAACACATCAGAATGTATGGTGCCATTGTACTGGCAATGATTTTCTGGGCCTTTTCGTTTATCTGGACTAAGATTGCCATTGAATCCTTTCAGCCGGTTACTCTGGTGACCTTGCGTTTGGTTATTGCTGTTTTGTTATTGTATGCATATGCAACAGCAACGAAAAAGTTTCAATTCATAAAACGCGCTGATTTGAAGTGGTTTGTTCTGCTGGCATTTTTCGAACCCTATATGTATTATATGGGCGAAACCTACAGTCTGACGATGCTAAATCCGACACTTGTAGCCGTTATTATTGCTACAATTCCGCTCTTTGCTCCGGTTTTTGCTTTTTTATTCCTGAAAGAAAAAATCAGCCCGGTAAATATTCTGGGGATAATTGTCTCTTTGTTGGGAGTATTAATGGTGATATATGAACCTCAGTCCGGAATGGAAGCAGGATTCTGGGGTATTGTACTTGTTTTCGTGGCTGTTTTCTCGGCAGTCTTTTATGCCATTACCCTGCGGAAAATTTCGTTACACTATAAAACTGTTAATATTATCCTCTATCAGAGCATTATAGGTTTGTTTTTCTTCGTACCGACATTCTTTATTACTGATTATGCAACCATAACGGATATAAAAATTACTTATAAATCCTTGGAGGCTTTGTTAATGTTAGCTATATTTGCTTCCGTTTTAGCATTTGTATTGTTTGCAGGTGTGGTAAGAAAAATCGGAATTGCTAAAACCAATGTATTTGTGAACCTGATACCTGTTTTTACAGCCTTATTTTCCTGGTTACTGCTTGGGCAGCAACTCGGATTTAATCAGTGGATAGGTATCGCTGTGGTTGTTTCCGGCCTTTTTGTCAGTCAGTTATCCCGAAAAAGGAAAATTCCTGCAAAAATTGAAGAAATCACGCAGGTAACTGAATATTAATTGATGCTCATTGGGGCAAAATGTATACTATATGAAAATCAATCCGTTTTATTTTCTGTATCAGTATTTAATTGCCTGGCCGGTAATCCTGGTGCTGACTGTTTTAACTGCTTTGTCCACCATCATCTTGGCACCGTCATTTCCCAATAGTCCCGTATCCCACTTTCCTGCCAAATGGTGGAGTAGGTTGATTTGCTATTTGTTGTTTATCCGGGTGAAGGTTACAGGCGTTGAAAAATTAAAAGTTACAGACTCATATATAGTTGCAGCCAATCATCAGTCAATTTTTGATGTTTTCGCGATGTACGGCTGGTTACCAAATATCTTTAAATGGATTATGAAAGCTGAACTCCGGAAGATTCCGCTGGTAGGTAAGGCTTGTGAATCTGCCGGTCATATTTTTATTGATCGTTCTAATCCCATCGCGGCTCAAAAAAGTCTGAAAAGGGCGGAGAAACAGTTGATAAATGGAGTTTCAGTTGTAATTTTTCCGGAAGGTACCAGAACCAAAACCGGGTTGATGTCTAAATTTAAAAAGGGTGCTTTTCGCATTGCAACCGATTTGTTACTCCCGATAGTACCGGTAACCATCAGGGGAAGTTTCGAGCGCTTGCCCCGTAACACCATGTATGTCAGTTCTGGTACAATCGAAATGATTTTTCATGACCCGATTGATGTGAAACTTTATGATGCGGAACAAACACCGCAGTTAATGCAGGATACCTGGCATGTAATCAATAATGACCTTTAGTTAATTTAAGTTGAAACTTGAAATCCGATGAACATTTTCTCTCTTCCGCTATACTAAAGCCTTGTTGATTTTTATAAAAAATGTTAATTCTTTGATCTGTTGTGATTGTTTAAATATCAGTATATCAAATATATAGTCATTTAGTTGACAAATTAATTGTAGAATATATAGTACTATGTATTGCAAGGTACTATATGGTTTTATACTTTTGTAACGTTTTTACAACAATATCCCTATGATAAAACTTTCAGACATTAATAAAACGTATTATACAGAGGCAACTTCGCTGCATGTATTGAAAGGTGTTGATTTGCTTATTGAATCGGGTGATTATGTTTCCATCATGGGGGCGTCCGGTTCGGGGAAGTCAACGCTGTTGAATATCCTGGGGATGCTCGATAATTATGATACAGGCGATTATTATTTGAATAATATTCTGATTAAAAATTTATCGGAACGACAGGCTGCTAAGTACCGTAACGAAATGATAGGTTTTGTATTTCAGTCATTTAATCTGATTAATTTTAAAAATGCGTTGGAAAATGTAGCCTTACCGTTGTATTACCGTAAAATCAGCCGGAAGAAAAGAAACATCATCGCGATGGAATATCTCGACAAGATGGGATTGAAGGATTGGGCTTATCATTTACCCAGTGAAATGTCGGGTGGACAGAAACAGCGGGTGGCCATTGCGCGTGCCATTATCTCGGAACCAAAGATTTTGCTGGCTGACGAACCAACGGGTGCGCTCGATAGTAAAACGACGGAAGAAGTAATGCAGTTGCTTACAGACCTGAATAAAGGGGGTATTACCACCATTATCGTGACACACGAGAAGTCGGTAGCAGATGCAACCAAAAAGGTAATACACATCAAAGACGGTATGATCGAATCCATCGAATCAAACCATAACTATCCACTAACCACTATCCACTAACCACTAACCACTAACCACTTCGTAATGGATATTCTGCAGGAAATATGGTCGGGTTTGAAACGTAACAAGTTACGGACTATTCTGACGGGACTTTCTGTTTCGTGGGGAATATTCATCCTGATTATTTTGATGGGTGCAGGTAATGGACTAAGGAACGGGGTAACTTCCAATTTCAGTGATAGGTCAACTAATACAGTGCAGCTCTGGCCGGGTACAACATCATTGCCTTATAAAGGCTATCAGTCGGGCCGTAGTTTGAGTTTTACCGAGAAGGAACTTAAAAAAGTCGAACTGGAGGTCGCTGAAGCAATTAATGAAACTCCTATAGTTGACAAGCATCTCAATATCAGTTATAAAAATGAATATGGAACTTATTCTGTAAAAGGAGTTTTGCCACATTATGAAAATATTTTCAATTTAGAGTTTGAGGCAGATGGCGGACGCTTCATCAATGAAACAGACATCAGGGGTACCAGAAAAGTAATTGTGATTGATAAAAAAATTCAGGATGTACTCTTTAAGGGAGAATCTCCGATGGGGAAGTTTGTAAAGGTTGATCAGGTTATGTTTCAGGTGGTTGGTGTAAACAGTAAGAAAGAAAGATGGGGCGATGGTACTGCCTATATTCCTTATTCTACTGCGCAAATGGTTTTCAATCCCAATAAGAAGTTTTACAGCATGGCGATGATTGTTGAAGGACTTGAAACCAAAGAGGCAAATGAGGAGTTTAATGATCGTCTGAAAGAAAATGTTTCACAAACGATGTTATTCGATCCCAAAGATGCGCAGGCCTTGTGGATTAATAATTCACAACAGGATTACCTGCAAACCATGAATATATTTAATGGGATTAGTTTCTTTGTGCTTGTCATTGGAATTTTTACCCTGATTGCCGGTGTGGTGGGTGTGAGTAATATTATGTTGGTGACGGTAAAGGAAAGGACCCGTGAGATTGGCATCAGAAAAGCCATTGGAGCTCCTCCGGCCCAGATACTTTTTACGATTATTCTGGAATCTATTCTGATTACAGCATTATTCGGTTATATGGGTATGATGGCGGGAATCGGTATTACAGAGGTGGTTAATATGGTTTTGGAACAATCTGCAGCCGCTAATCCTTCAGGTATGTCGGTATTTAAGAACCCAACGGTTAATCTGAATTATGTGTATTTTTCGACCATGATTATGATTGTTGCAGGCATTATTGCCGGTTATATGCCCGCCAGGAAAGCAGTGAAAATCAAGCCGATTGAAGCGATGAGAGATGACAATTAATTAAGCGAATAGCGAATAACTAATAGTGAATAGTGAAAAACAGAAAGCGCTGTCTGTTAACTGAAGACTGCAGACCGGCGTCTGGCGACCGTAGACTGTAGACGTTAGACTTTAGACGAAAGAGATATGTTCGATTTAGATAAATTTCAGGAAATATGGATTACCATCACGCACAACAAGTCACGTAGTGTGATGACTGCCTTTGGAATTTTCTGGGGGATGTTTATGTTGGTTGTGATGGTAGGAGCCGGTGTGGCGCTGGAGCGGGGTATTACTTCTCAGATTGAAGGTTTCGCAACCAATTCATGTTTTATTTGGACTGACAGAACTTCATTACCCTATAAAGGATTCAGAAAAGGAAGGCAGTGGAACATGGAAAATAAAGATTTGCAGATACTGAAATCCACTGTACCTGAGATTCAATACATGGCGCCGATGATTTTTGCAGGTAATACCAATAATAATGTTACGCGAAACGATAAAGCGGGTTCATATCACATAAAAGGTAATTTGCCTGCTTATAATCTGATAGATAATCAAAAACTAATTTTTGGCAGGTATATCAACGATGTGGATATAGCCGAAAAAAGAAAAGTTTGTGTGATTGGAGAACGTGTTTATGAAGTGTTGTTTCCACACGGAGAAAACCCTATTGGTAAGAGCATTCAGGTGAAAGGAATTTATTTTCAGGTTATCGGGGTAACCCGAAGTAATGCCAATATTAACATCGGAGGCGATAGTATGGAATCGGTTATTTTACCTTTTTCAACTATGCAACAGGTATTTAACATGGGAAACAGCATCCATTTCATGGCTATTACGGCTCAACCAGGGGTAAAGGTAAGTGAGGTGGAGAAGAAAGTATATGCAGCCCTGAAAACAGCCAATAATATTTCGCCTGATGATCCGACGGCGGTCGGGGGAATGAATATGGAAGATCAGTTTACCATGTTTCTATATCTGGGAATCGGAATTTCTTCCCTGATATGGATTGTTGGACTCGGAACCTTGTTTGCCGGAGCGGTAGGGGTAAGTAATATTATGCTGGTTACCGTGCGTGAACGAACCCGTGAAATTGGAATCAGGAGAGCTTTGGGCGCTACGCCACGTGTTATTGTAAGTCAGATTTTAACTGAGAGCATTGTGTTAACTCTCATGGCGGGTACAGCCGGACTGATGTTTGGTGTCAGCGTATTATCATTAGCCGGGAAATTACTGGAAAATTCAACCGGTATTATCAAAGATCCTCAGATTGGATTTGGAGTTGGACTCGGTGCCTTGTTAATTTTGTTGATTATCGGAACACTGGCAGGATTTATCCCGGCCAACCGGGCTATGAAAATCAAACCAATCGAAGCAATAAGAGAAGAATAATAAACGACGACTGTCATCTGTCTCCAGTCATCAGACTGGTGTCCGGAGACCGGTGACTGGAGACAATAATAAGAAGTATATGAAAAAAGTTTTCAGATTTGTCATAATTGCTGTGCTGGCAATAGGTGTTATCGGCACTTTTATATTTTTATGGAAAAAATCGCAACCTAAAGTCATCAGATATGAGGTTGTTGAAGTAACTCAGGGTAAAATTGAAAAGAAAACCGTTGCAACCGGTAAGGTAGAACCACGCAACGAAATTCTTATTAAACCGCAGTTATCAGGTATTATTTCAGAGATTTATAAAGAAGCCGGCGATGTTGTTAAGGCGGGTGATGTAATTGCGAAAATCAAGCTTATACCCGATATGGTTACGCTCAACAGTGCTGAGTCGAGGGTGGTGAAAGCGCAACTGGCATTTGATCAGAGTAACAGTAATTTTGAACGGGACAAAAAATTATTTCAGGAGAAGGTAATCTCTCGTGAAGAATTTGAAAAAAGTCAGTTGCAATATCAAAACGATAAAGCTGAATTGAAAGCTGCGCAGGACAACCTGAGTCTGACACGCGACGGGATTACAGGAGATAAAACCTTGCTGAGTAACACACTGGTTCGTTCAACTATCAACGGAACTATTCTGGATATTCCGGTAAAAGTTGGAAATTCGGTGATTCAGTCGAATAACTTCAACGACGGAACAACCATTGCATCGGTTGCCAATATGAATGATATGCTTTTTGTTGGTAAACTCGACGAAACTGAAGTGGGACGTATTAAACAAGGCATGCCGATGGAGATTACTATTGGAGCCATTCAGGATGTGAGATTAAACGCTGTTTTGGAATACATTGCCCCAAAAGGTGTTGAAAGCAATGGTGCTATCATGTTCGATATGAAAGCTGCTGTGAAAGTTCCCGATGATGTGTTCATCCGTGCCGGTTACAGTGCCAATGCCGAAATAATTTTTGACCGTGCCGAGCAGATTTTAATTGTGCCGGAGAGTTGCCTGGAATTCAGTCAGGATACCACCTTTGTGCATGTGTTGAAAACAGAAGAACCTCAGACATTTGAAAAGAAACAGGTTGTGACAGGATTATCCGATGGCATCAACATCGAAATCAAGAGTGGGTTGACACTAAAAGATAGAATACGCGGAGCTGAAATTATTGAAAAGAAACCGGCTGCTGTAAACTAATTCCTCGGTACAAGAAGCATTTAATAAATTGATAAGAATGAAAAAACTATTATATATAGGGGTGCTCATGTTACTGGCAACACTGAATATGTCTGCTAAGAAGATATATACTTTACAGCAATGTGTCGATACAGCCCTGCAAAACAACAGGAATGTGAAACAGCAGGACTTTAACCGCCAGTCAAAAGCAATTGCTTACGAACAGGCCCGTATGGATTTATTACCCAATTTGAATGCGTCGGCAGGACAAAGCTTTATGCTCGGTCGTTCTTTGATAGCCGACAATACTTATAGAAATGTAAATTCATCTCAGACGTCATTTAATATTTCCAGTGGTATTACTTTGTTCGACGGGATGAAGATGAAATATAATATTGATGCCCGAAAGGCAGAGATGAAAGCATCTGAAGCCGATTTGGAGAAAATCAAGTCGGATATTGAACTGAATGTGACGGTCGCTTTTTTACAGGTGTTGCTATACAAAGAAAATTTGCAAACACTGGAAGCGCAATTGGAACTGACTAAGCAAAAAATTGAACAAAAAACTGCACTTGTTAATGCAGGAAAACAGCCCGAAGGTGAACTGTACGAATTAAAAGCGCAGTTAGCCAAGGAAGAACTGAATCTGACACAGGCAAAAAATAACCACAAGCTTGCATTGTTGGATCTGGCTCAGATTATCGAACTCGATAATTTTGAGGATTTTGATGTGGAAATTCCCGGTGATGTTATGATAACAGAACAACAACTCTTATCAGCTGAAGATGTGTATCGTTCTGCTGTTCAGAACCGACCGGAGATTAAAGGGGCCGAATACCGGCTTCAGAGCAATATGAAAAATGCGGATATCGCGCGGTCTGCTTTTTTCCCCTCACTGAGTTTTGGTGCTCAGGTGGGTACGGGTTATTATAATTTAAGTGGAACTCCCAATGATGCTTTTAATAAGCAACTAAATGATAACCTCAGTACCAATGTTGGTTTTAGTCTTCAGATACCCATTTTTAACCGTTTTGAAGTTAAAAACCGGGTATCAGCTTCGAAGATAGCGATCGAAAGCAGTAAGTTGGATATTGAGAATGTTAAACTGGAACTTCGGAAAACCATTCAGCAGGCATATCAAAATGCCCTGGCAGCACAAGCCAGGTATACAGCTGCTCAAAAATCGGAAATTGCTTCGAAAGAAGCGTACCGGTATGCTGAACAAAAATACGAAGCCGGTAAGGCATCGGTATATGAATTATATCAGGCAAAATCAAATCTGACACAAGTGCTATCGGAGCTTTCTCAATCGAAGTATGAGTATGTATTGAGAATTAAAGTGTTAGAATTATTAAAATGAACGCAGATAATATAAAATCCCAGATGCGAAAGGGCTATTTGGAATATTGCATCTTGCTTATTCTGAAAAAGAAAGCCTCTTATGCATCCGATATCATTTCCGAACTGAAGGATGCGAAAATGATAGTTGTGGAAGGAACTTTATATCCTTTATTAACGCGCTTAAAAAATGCGGATTTGCTCGACTACCGTTGGGAGGAATCTTCTCAGGGACCTCCGCGGAAGTATTATGAAATGACAGAGAAAGGAAAACTTGCTCTGGAAGAACTTGAAAATGCCTGGGAAGAAGTTAACCAGGTTATCAGTAAATTAAAAGCATAACAGAAAATTAAAATTAAAACGTATGAAAAAAACATTGACGATAAACCTGAATAATACGGTTTATCATATTGATAATGATGCCTATGAACTACTACAGCAATATCTGAATGAGGTTGATGAACGTTTGTCTCCCGATGAAAAACAGGAGGTAATGGCTGATATAGAAAGCCGTATCTCGGAACTTTTCAGCGAAAAACTTCAGAAAGGTAAAAATGTAATTAATATTCAGGATGTCGAAGAAGTGATTAATATTCTGGGTAAACCAAATCAATTCAGCGAAGAGGAAGATACAGAAAAAGAAACAAAGCATTCGGCCAAAACAGAAAGTGGCAGATTTAAAAGAAAATTTTACCGCGATCCGGATGGAGCAGTATTGGGTGGTGTTGCCGCCGGTTTAGCTGCTTTTATCGGCTGGGATGTGGTATTAGTAAGGGTGTTGATGATTCTTATTTTGTTGCTGGGATGGGGAACCATTATCCCGATTTACCTGGTCGTATGGTTAATCGTACCCGCAGCCAAAACTATTTCGCAAAAACTTGAAATGCAGGGAGAAGATGTGACGGCTGAAAGAATCAAATCGGAAATCAATAACCTGAAAAATTATGTTGAGAGTGATAAGTTTAAAGAATCGGCAACCGGAGTAGGAAATAAACTGGGTGAAGTAATCCGTGCCGTGTTTAAAGTATTGCTTGGCTTCATCGGCGCAATCATGGGATTTGTAGGGTTTGTTCTACTTGGCGTATTGTTGCTGTTACTTTCATTTCTTATTTTTGATCCGTCTATCTTTACCGGAATTGTTCCTGAATTGAACATTTTTTCACCCGACCGGGCTGTTTTAATGGTTATTTCCTTGTTACTGATTATTGGTATACCTATATTTATGCTAATATACTGGGCGATCAGAATTATAACCGGAAAAGGAAGGAGTTCAGGCGCTTTCAGCTGGGTGATGGTTATCTTATGGTTTGTCGGCATCTTTATGTTTGCCGGACTTAGTGCGAAAACCATTGTTAATCTGGGAAATGCAGACTTTGACAAGTTTGAAATCTACTGGTCGAATGATGAAGAAGATTTCGTGGATGAAATGCGTATGGTGTCAGCTTTCAACGGGTTGGAAATTTCAGGCAACATTGAAGTCGAGTTGACGCAGGATTCAGTTCAATCTGTACGGGTAAGCAGCAGACCGTCTTTATTACCCTATCTGATTACCGAAGTGGACGACAGGGGAGTTCTGAAGCTGTATACCAGAAAATTGCATGTAAACAGTCCGGCAAAAGTACGCATTTCTACCGGAAATATAGCTGAAATTGTGGCCAGCGGAGCTTGTAAGATTAATTCTTTTGGTAAAATAACTGCTGAAAATATGAAAATTGAACTATCAGGTGTAAGTCAGGCCAATCTGGATTTACGTGTAGCGCAGGACCTGAAAGTTTATTTGTCAGGTGTCTCCAAAGCAGAAATAGATGGGCATGCCTATAAATTATATGCTGATGTCTCCGGAGCATCTCAACTTGAAGCAGATGATTTACTGGTTAGAAATGCGAAAGTATTCGGTGTGTCTGCCAGTCAAATCGAAGCCAATGTATCAGATTCACTGATTGTGGATGTGAGTGGGGCCAGTCATTTCAAAACAGGCAGAAAACCGTTTTATGTAAAACAGTATAAATCAGGAGGTTCTTCAATCAGTATCGATTGATTGATAAATCAATACCTGTTCTTCCATAAAGCCCGGAGCCAGTCTCCGAGCTTTTTTTCTGCCTGATTTTCCTGTACTTTCCAGATACTTTCTTTGGTGATTTCATCCGGAAGAAATTGCTGAGCTACAAAATGATTGGGATAATCGTGTGAGTATTTGTAGTTTGTGCCGTAATTCAGTTCCTTCATCAGTTTGGTCGGAGCATTACGCAGATGCAAGGGAACCGGAAGATTACCTGTTCTCTCAACCAAAGCAAGCGCTTCATCAATGGCCAGATAGGCTGAGTTGCTTTTAGGAGATGAAGCCAGATAAATCGTGGTTTCAGCCAATATGATTCTACCTTCGGGCCAGCCGATTTTCTGCAAAGCATCGAAACAGGCATTTGCGAGTAGCAGGGCATTGGGATTTGCAAGTCCGATATCCTCGGCAGCAGATATTAATAAACGTCTTGCAATGAATTTGGGATCTTCTCCCCCCGCAATCATACGTGCTAACCAGTAAATAGCGGCATCAGGATCGCTTCCCCGAATAGATTTGATATAAGCGGAAATAATATCGTAGTGAATCTCTCCGTTTTTATCGTAAGCCATCGGATTTTGCTGTAGCTTGTCGGTTACAACCTGATTGTTGATGTGTATTTCGCCTTCCTGTTCAGCCGAACATACCAGTTCTATGATGTTAAGTAACTTACGTGCATCTCCACCGGCAAAACGTAAAATAGCTTCTGTTTCATCCACGCAAATCGTCAATTTCCTGAGTTCCGGATCACTTGTGATGGCCCTGTTAAGTAATTCAAGCAGATCTTCATTGGTCAGCGATTTCAGTACATATACCTGACAACGGGAAAGTAAAGGTGTAATAACTTCAAAAGAAGGATTCTCGGTTGTGGCGCCGATTAGGGTTACCGTACCGTTTTCAACAGCGCCAAGTAATGAATCCTGCTGGGATTTACTGAAACGATGAATCTCGTCAATAAATAAAACCGGACTTTTACCCTGGGTAAACAAGCGGTTCGATTTGGCTTTCTCGATCACATCACGTACATCTTTTACCCCTGATGTAACAGCGCTCAGGGTGTAAAACGGACGATCGAGCTGATTGGCTATAATTCGGGCGAGGGTTGTTTTACCCACACCGGGAGGCCCCCACAAAATGAATGAAGCGATATGTCCCGATTCTATCATTTGGCGTAAAATAGCCTTATCACCAACCAGGTGTTTCTGGCCAATGTACTCATCTAATGTTGTCGGACGTAACCGTTCAGCAAGGGGTTGCATGTGTTTTTTATATTATTTCCGCGATAATTGCTACATAATTTTTTCCATAAACCTTTGCGCATTTTGGACAGGTAGTATACCACATATACATTTTACCTGTTTTTATTCCTTTTTCCTGCGCTTTTTCAGCGTAATCTTTACACCATTTTTCCGTTTCTCTGAAGTCTCCTTCATAAACTTTTACATAATATTTCCCTGATAAAAATACATTTTCAACATTTTTCACTTCTTTATCAACCGCCAGGAAAATATCCATTCTCCATTTTGATGGATGTTCGGCAAGACATAAATAGTCCGGTGTCTGAGCTCCGGAAACACTGATTTTTTTGTCTAACCTCTGCATTACTTGTCCGAAATTGAGGGGCATGTAAAAAAGACATTTCACTTTGTCTCTGATGAAGCGCTTATTGTCCCAATTAAGGATTTTGTCTTCCCAGGGTTCCGGGTTAAACCTCGGACAACAACCTGTTTCGTTTTTCTGTTCCTCCATGATATTCAGATTTAGTTAATGTGAATGAATATGATAATTCAAGCATAAGCTTGTACAGACAACTCACAAAATTACAATAATTATTCAATACAAAATTTAGTTTAAAGAAATTGGAAAACCAAATATTCTTTAAAATGTCAGAAAATCTACTATTTATAAGCTGCTTTTTATCCTTGTAATTTAAAAAATTTATAATTTTGCAGGAAATATTTAGGTATAAAGTCAATTACAGGCGTATTCAGGTGATGACTTGCACGTGAATGTACTGGTACAGAGTGAAAAAAGAGTTTTGCGGAATCAAGAATTATTCCGATATTTGCAAGTTCAATAAAATACATATATAATTTAGTTAACACAATGACAAACAATGAGAATTGGCAGGGTAGCCCGAGGAGGTCGGGTGCCGGTGCCGGCCGTGATGGTAAACCGTATGAAAAACGCGATGTGAAGTCAATACTGAAAGGTACACGGGGTGGAGCAAAGTATACACCGAATCAGTCGAGAGACAATGATTACCCATCATTTAAACCAAATTTCGAGAAAAGAGAAGAAAACAGAAATTCTTACGAAAAAAGAAGTTTTGAAAACAGGGATAATTCCTTTCAAAGAGAAGGAAGACCTTATGAAAGAAGTGGCAACAGACCGTATTCTTCGGATAGAGGTGGCAACAGACCATATTCTTCCGATAGGAATGAAAACAGACCATATTCTTCAGAAAGAAGTGAAGGTGGTCGTCCCAGGTTTAAACCAACCGGTGGTCGTCCCAGATTTTCTGTGAAAAAAGAAGGAGACACTTCCACTCAGGGTAACTATATTGAAACGAGATTTGATAATCAGGATAATAACCGTCGTCCGAGAATCAGAACATCCGACTATAATCCGAATGCTAAATACAGCAAGAAGAAACAACTGGAATACCGCAGAAACGAAGTTGATTACACCAAACCGGTGCGTTTGAATAAATTTCTCGCGAATGCGGGAATTTGTTCTCGTCGTGAAGCCGATGAATTTATCAAGGCAGGTGTGATCACTGTGAACGGAGAAGTGGTCTCAGAAATGGGTGTAAAAGTAATGCATTCTGACAAGGTAATGTTCCATAATCAGTTGGTACGTTCTGAAAGGAAAGTATATCTGCTTTTAAACAAGCCGAAAGATACAGTTACAACTGCTGAGGATACACACGAACGCAGAACGGTACTCGATCTGGTTAAGAATGCTTGTAGCGAAAGAATTTATCCGGTTGGTCGTCTCGACCGGAATACAACCGGTGTACTGCTGCTTACCAATGATGGTGATCTGGCATCCCGGCTGACACACCCGAAATATGATAAAAAGAAGATTTATCATGTAACACTCGATAAACCGCTTGAAATACCTGATTTTGAGTCAGTTTTGGCAGGAGTAATGCTCGATGATGAAAAAATAGCCGCCGATGCCCTCAATTTTATCAAGGATGATGATTTCAGACAGATAGGTATTGAAATCCACTCCGGACAAAACAGGGTGGTGCGCAGAATTTTTGAAAAGTTAGGTTATAAAGTAGTTCGTTTGGATCGTGTTTTCTTTGCGGGGCTTACCAAGAAGAATCTGCCCAGAGGTAAATACCGTTTCCTGACTGAAAGAGAAGTGAATATGCTTAAAATGGGAGCATACGAATAATGGCTTCCGGTGCAAAATTAATAAGGCTCCTTTGCTATCCGGCAAAGGAGTTTTTTTAATTTCTTTTTTATCTGAAATATTTTTTATTTAACAAAAATGAAAGGTAAACGTTATAGAAATTAGTCGCATTTTATGTTTTTATTTAGATGAAATAGCAGTTATCCGCTTATGAGAGGAAATTTCTGGAGAAAGTTTTGGCGTTTCATACGTAACATCATCATATTATTTTTTGTTATCTCAATTGGTTGGACAATTGTACTCCGGTTTGTACCTGTTTATGTAACACCATTGATGCTTATTCGTTCCGTTGAAGCAATTGCTGATGGAGAGATGCCTAAAAACAGTAAAAAGTGGGTGCCTGTTGAGAAGATTTCTCCAAACATGATACAGGCTGTTGTTGCATCTGAAGATAATTTGTTCATGGAGCATAATGGTTTTTCATTCGATGATATTAAAAAGGCATGGAAGAATAATCAGAAAGGCAGAAGAATAAAAGGAGGCAGCACAATTTCTCAGCAAACAGCTAAAAATGTATTTCTATGGAATAAGCGCTCTTACCTTCGTAAAGGATTGGAAGCTTATTTTACTGTTCTGATTGAAATATTCTGGTCGAAAGAACGAATTATGGAAGTTTATCTCAATGTAATTGAAACCGGTGACGGAATCTATGGTGTTGAGGCGGCTGCATTGGAGTATTTTGGAAAAAGTGCATCTCAATTAAGTAAGTCACAATCAGCTTTGATTGCTGTATGTCTGCCTAATCCACGCAGGTTCAGTCCGGTTCGTCCGTCTTCCTATATACAGCGCAGGAAGGGGCAGATTATGGGCTTGATGAATAAAATCCCACGGATTGATTTTGATAAATCGGACAATAGTATTAAGGATAAAAAGAGAAAATGAACAAAGTAATTAGACCGGTTGATTGGGGTCTGATAGAATACAATCAAGCATGGAAAGAGCAGGAATCAATTTTTGCACAAACTATATCCCACAAGATTCAGGAACTTGAAACGGATAATTACCTGATTTTTTGTGAGCACCCACATGTATATACCCTTGGTAAAAGTGGAGACGAACAAAATTTATTGCTTAATTACATCCAGTTACAAGCCAACAATGCGCAATTTGTACATACTAATCGGGGAGGCGACATAACTTATCACGGTCCGGGTCAGATTGTGGGATATCCTATTTTCGACCTGGCTAATTTCGGAATCGGATTAAAGGAATATATTCACAGAATTGAATCCTGTATCATTGATTTGCTACAACAATATAATATTGAATCGGAGAGACTGGAAGGTGCAACCGGTGTCTGGCTGGATACCGGTACCAATAAGGCAAGAAAAATTTGTGCCATCGGAGTCAGAAGTTCCCGATATGTAACTATGCATGGATTTGCATTGAACATAAATACAGATTTAAGTTACTTCGGACACATCAATCCATGTGGCTTTACCGACAAAGGAGTAACTTCACTAGAGAAAGAATTGGGAGAAAAACAAGATATGGAGAGGGTAAAAGCGGCCCTATTGGAAATTTTTCAAAAAAAGTTTTCAATCTAACTGTTCACATTATCAGAACGATAATATTCATGGTTGATTTTTATTTGTCAAATTTTGAAATATTATTTGGCAGATTGAAATAAACCAACTAATTTTGCAGTCCATTTCGAGAGGAAATGTGCAACAAGAGAGCGATCTTTGAAATGATTAAACAATGACAAGACGAAAAGTAGTATAATATTTATAATAAAAGGGAAAGAAACATTATACCACGTCAATTTAGTTTTTAGAGAGATCATAAGAACGAATCGTAACGAACAAGGAAATAATAAAAAGGAAGATCATCCGAGCAACAAACAAGATACAACGAAGAGTTTGATCCTGGCTCAGGATGAACGCTAGCGACAGGCCTAACACATGCAAGTCGAGGGGCAGCACAAGGAGCAATCTGAGGTGGCGACCGGCGCACGGGTGAGTAACA
>JAKIYP010000126.1 GCA_022708505.1 Bacteroidota bacterium | reverse complement strand
AAGACTTCTGTGCCGTTAGACGCTTCGACAATAAGTTTCTTGATTTCTTCCGTTATCGGATAAAAACCTTTTCCATCGTTTTTATCTTCTTTTATAATCATTTTTCCCCTGATTTTAGCGGCTTTTGTGAGTTCTGTTACAAACCGAGTCTCTTTTCCGGGCTCTATGTTAATTTCGTATGGCCCCGAAATGGCAGCTATGGTGTTTATTTCGAAATTCGAGTCGTCCATGGTTAAAGTGTATGTGCCGACCCTGAGTGCCGGAAATCTGAAATTACCGTTTTTATCGGTTACCGATTTTTGTCCGTTCAGATTAAACATAATACCATCAATCCGTTCAGTACTTTTGTTGATAACTTTCCCACTCAGACTTCCGATGTTTTTCTTTTTTGATACCGGAAAGTTTAAATTGTAGGTATAACGGACCTGTATGTTTAAGTCTTTTTTATATAATGAATTCTTGACAAGGTTGTAATTTGTACTTATTTCAAACACATGGCGGGGATTCGGCTGATGATGTAACTGTAGAGACAATAAACTTCTGTCGCGGTAATATTCCTTCAACTCGTAATCACTTTGAAAATCTAACGCGATAAATGTTTTCTTTAAATTGACCTGAAAAGAGCCTCCATAGTAATATTTGTTAAATCCGGTTATCTGATGTTGATTTCCTCCCTGATATTTAAGAAAACCGCTGCATGAGAAGATTTGATTGAGGGCGTATTTCAGTGAAACCTGTCCGTTGTACATGTCGGAGGTCTGATTGTCTGTCGATTCCAGGTAATTGGTGATTTTGCCGTAATCTCCGTAAAGATTCAGACTGAAATGCTTGATTTTAGTGTCCATGAAAACCCTGCCGAAATATTTGTTGTAATTGAAAAGACGGTTTTTACCCCGGTCTTCCAGCAATATGGAGTTCAGACTGATACCAATTGAGTTTTGAGAATTAAAGCGGAAGAAACAGATCAGATTCTTGTTTTCGCTATACGGAGCATTGGCATAAAGCGTGTCCAGAGCCATATTAGCATTATTCCGGTCGTAATTTACAGCTAAGCTGAATTTATTCAGATTGACTTTAGCTCCCGAAGATATCACCAGAGAATTTGAAAGATAGCCGGGGAAATACTGATCGGCATATTTGATGTTTACATGTGATGAGAAATACTTTGTACTGAGGTTTATATTGCCCATACCCGCTTTTTGAATCTGATTTCCGTGTAAACCCATTGCGACTTCAAAAGAGCTGCCGATCCAGGAAGCCGGTCTCATAATACCGGAAACAGTAAGCATATTGGCCGTTTGGTTTGCAGTATCGGTTTTTGCCAGATAACCTGCGGCTAAACGAATTTTGTCATTGATGTTCAGGTTGGAATAAAACGAGAATGTACGTTTTATTTCTGGGTAATACCTGGGTGTATGGTAAAAAGCGCCAAGTGTCGTTTTGCCGAAGTTGTACTGAACCCGTACTCCTCTTCCGATACGGGATGATTCCGTGAGATTACTCAAACTGTAATTGTGATCTCCCAGCAATATCTCCGCCGACCGGGTTTGATAGGTAAGGTAGTACTCATCGTTCATTCCCAGCACGGGGTTGCCCCTGCGATCCGGACCGCGGAAACGAAAGGTAAGCTTTTTATCCCCTTTTTCATCGATTACTCCACTACCGGCAATATCGTATAATACGGCATAATATCTTTTATTCATTCTGTTTCCGGCTGCCAATACACTTGATATTTTTACAGGAAACCGGTTGTAGCCGTCGAACGCGGCATGTTCCGATGGAATAATATCAAACCAGAATGTTTTCTGACTGTTTACCTCCGGTTTTTCCCTGATGAAAGCAGATAAGGTTACACTTTGCTGAGCATAAGTTTCCGTAATTTTTGCTGCGGAAACAAATACATTGGTGTTGACGAAAGAATCTTGTTTTATTTTGAAGAAACGACTTTCCTGTTTGTTTCCGTTGATAATATTTGCTTCGACCTGTATGTCGATGTTTGATAAATTGTAAATCCGGTATCCGACATGGAGCGTGTCGCCACCAGTTAAATAACCCGGCGCTTTTAGTTTTTCAATATGTAAATCATACTTTGGTAACACACGAATTGGAATAGTGATAGTCCCGATAATCTGATTGTCAGGTTTTTCAAACACATCCCATACGACGGAATAATCATCAGCCCTGATGTGTTCCGGCACATTGATACTGACTATTTTATTAATACTTGAGTTTCCTTCAATCCGGTTGGATGCATAATTCATAAACTGTTTCCAGTTGTTACCATCCGCCCGTAATTTCAAAGCAAATTCCCTGACAGTATCGGTCTGGTTGTTAAACATAACCAGGACATTAGAAGTGGCGCCGGCGACCATTTCTTTCCTTTTGTCACTGAGCAACCTGATTTCCAGTCCGACCGGACAAACCTGAAAAGTATGCAGGAGGAATGTTACAATGAAAAAAATCGCAACCGATCTCAACATTCATAAGTTCATGTGAAAAACAAATGAATCAGAAGAAAAGCGTGTATTCCAATCCGAATACATCCTCTTCCTGACCTGCAGCTATGATGATTGCCTTGTAGGTTTTCTTCGATGGAACACCTTCCAGATCAAGTAAAAATCTTGTTGATGTAGTTGGATAGAGTCCTTTTCTGGGTGCTTTGATGACTTCTACTGTTTCGCCTTTTTCATCAAAAAGTTCCATGGAGACTTCCGGACCGATATAACGATCTCCTGTGTTTTCAAGATCAACAGCGAGAAATAATTTTTTGTTTCCTTCGTACACCAGGGTTGGTTCTTTGAATTTTAATACGCCGGTTCCTTTATCGGGCATTTCTGTTACCATTTGAATCGCGTAACGGGTCACGGTTCTGATACTCAGATCGCCTTTCTGATTCGGATCAATGGGAGCAACTCCTTCTACCATGATTACACTCCAGTATGTTCCTTTCAAAGACTCTTGTCGGGGTACTGTGATTTCGTACTGTATCATTCTGATTTCCTTGCCTTTGAGAATGACCGACCTAGGGCTGAACTGAATCCAGCTCGCGTTTGAACGTTTGTGAGCCCCCGGTTCATCATAGAAAGTTTTATCTTCCAGGTTATACAACAAGTCTGTCTGATATACTTTTACTTCCTGATCGGTAGAGTCGTTGTTTTGAATTTGAATTTCTCCCCTGATAACATCTCCCGGCTTTGCCTGGAATATATGTTTCAGACTTCCCATTACTTCTACTGAAGCATGCAGACTGACAGGTAATAAAATGATAATCAGCAGGGAAGCATAAAATTTATTTATCTTCATATTGTTTTTTGTAAATAGGATTCTTTGTATGCTGAAATTATGTCAGCATATTCTGAAAAATCCGGATTCTGATGGATTTAAAATAAAAACTATTGTGCCGCAGTCAGCGTATAAGTAGCAGTAATTGCCGTACCGCCTACTGCCCTGATGTCGACATAGTTTTCATTCGTAGCTGAAGTTCCGAATTCGTAGACCAGTTTATAACCATCATCTGCATTTGTTCCTGAATAGCAAGTGCCGATTCCGGTGACGATATTTTGTGATGTGGTGTTGTTAAATTCTATTTCTCCTGCTACGGTACCAGCTGTTCCGACAAATGATGCGTTTGGATTTTTTGCCTGTAGTTTGAGGAATGTACCGGTTGGCAGTGTTCCGGAGAATGCAACACTCAGGTCACGGGTGTTTTCTGCCGAAACCACTGATGAAATTAGAATTCGTGCTGTTGAGTCTTTAACACTGGG
>JAKIYP010000005.1 GCA_022708505.1 Bacteroidota bacterium | reverse complement strand
CCTGCTTATTGGCACTATCGACCCTTTGTTGGCCGGTTTATCGACAGAAGCCGCTACCATCATCAATCCGGGTTATTATGTGATGCCTACTGCCAACTATTATTTTATGGTGGTTTCCACTTTCGTTATTGCTTTTGCTGGTACCTGGGTGACTTCAGCCTGGGTGGAACCGCGACTCGGAGCATACAAGGGTGGTATTCAGCAGGAAGAAATCAAAAACCTCACTCCTCAGGAAAAAAAAGGACTGAGATGGACACTGGTTACCTTATTAATATGGAGCGCTATATTTGCAGCCGGTCTTTTACCTGAAAACGGTATCCTGAGAGGAGACGACAATTCAATCCTGCATTCTCCGCTGCTAAAGGGATTTATCTCTGTCTTGTTTCTCGTAGCCGGCTCTTTGGGTGTCGTGTATGGTTTTGTAGCCGGGACTTTCAAAAAACATGAGGATGTAATCAATGGCATGACAGACAGCTTCAAAGAACTGATCGCGTTTTTGGTGCTTGTATTCTTTGCCGCCCAGTTCGTAGCCTGGTTCAAATGGAGTAATCTTGGGTTGCTACTTGCGATTCAGGGTGCAGGCTGGATTCAAAGTATGAATGTTGGGTTGATTCCGCTGGTCATCATGTTCATTTTATTCGCAGGATTCATCAACCTGTTCATGGGTAGTGCTTCGGCTAAATGGGCCATACTCGGACCGGTGTTCATCCCGATTTTCATGTTGCTCGGTTATTCTCCGGAATTATCACAGGCGGTGTATCGTGTCGGCGATAGTGTTACCAACATCATCTCCCCCATGATGAGTTACTTCGCGCTGATCATCGTATTCTATCAGAAATACGACAAGAAAGCGGGCATCGGAACCATCATCGCCACCATGCTTCCGTATTCAATTGCGTTTTTCGTAGTTTGGACTGCACTGTTAATACTATGGATCTGGCTTGGGATTCCACTGGGACCTGATGCGGGGTTGTTTTATCAACGATAAATCAATCCAACTGATACCCAAACCCCCGCAGCTTCATCTCCTTATTCCGCCAGTCTTTCTCGACTTTCACATAAAGTTCGAGGAAGACTTTCTTTTCGAAGAATGCTTCAAGGTCTTTGCGCGCATCAGTGCCTACTTTTTTCAATGATTTTCCGCCATGACCGATGATAATGCCTTTCTGAGAATCGCGTTCTACATTGATTACGGCATTGATCCGGATCAACTTGTCTTCTTCCTGAAATTGCTCTACCACCACTTCCACGGCGTAAGGAATTTCTTTATCGTAATGTAGTAGAATCTTTTCTCGTATAATTTCATTCACGAAAAAGCGTGCCGGTTTATCCGTCAGTTGGTCTTTATCGAAGAACGGTGGTGATTCAGGTAATAATTCTTTAATCCGGTTAAACAGTGGTGTCACGTTAAATTTCTCAAGCGCCGATATGGGGAAGATTTCGGCCCGGGGTAACAATTGTTTCCATTTATCAACCAGCGCTTCTAATTTTTCCTGGTTAATCAGGTCGATTTTATTGATGATTAGAATCAGGTAGGCCGGATTTTCATTTACTTTTTCAATGAAATCTGCATTTTTTTCGTTTGAATCGATGACATCTGTAACATATAATAACACATCTGCATCTGTTAAAGCAGAGTTCGAAAACTTACGCATAGATTCCTGCAAACGATAATTGGGCTTCAACACACCCGGCGTATCTGAATATACAATTTGAAAATCATCGCCGTTGACAATGCCCAGAATCCGGTGACGGGTTGTCTGTGCTTTCGATGTAATGATGGAAATCCGCTCCCCTACAAGGGCGTTCATGAGTGTCGACTTTCCGACATTGGGATTACCGACGATATTTACAAAACCAGATTTATGCATAATAAACAATATTAACCGAATGGCTGTTTATACTCATCAACAGGGATGTATAAACAAGTTAGTTCAAAAAAAATAACATGCAAAGATAATTTAAAATAGTTATAAGGATGTTATAATCTATATTTTTCTTATCTTTGAACCCCAAATTAACAATCAATGCGCAAGTTATTTTCTACCCTTAAAATGCAGGAAATATCACAACACCTTAAATTGATATTTATCATTATCGGTGCGGGGATTGTGGTCGCATCTACCTACTTCAGCAACAAACTCGGCAACTCGCTGGCACAGGAAGAAAAGAGAAAGATCGAAATCTGGGCCGAAGCAACCCGCCAGTTAATCTTAGCCGATGAAACAACGAATCTTGATTTTATCATCTCCATTATAGAAGGAAATAAAACGATTCCGGTTATTTTAGTCGACGAAAAGGACAACCTGCTATCATCCAAAAACGTAAAAGAGCCACTAAATGATGTCGATGGTTTTTACCGCAAGGAAATCAACCGGCTGAAACATAAAAACCCGGCCATCGAGGTGAAGCTGGGCGACAGTTCTCAATACATATATTACGATGATTCGTTGTTGTTAAAACAGCTATATTACTTTCCCTATGTGCAGCTGGGTATCATTTTCTTTTTCATGCTGATGGCTTTTGTTGCTTTTTCGAGTACCAAGAAAGCCGAGCAAAACAGGGTATGGGTAGGGTTATCCAAAGAAACGGCCCACCAGTTGGGCACTCCTATTTCTTCGTTACTGGCCTGGGTTGATTTATTAAAGATGAAGCACGAGGAAGATAAGATGATTGGGGAGATGTCGAAAGACGTAAACCGCCTCCGCATCATCGCCGAAAGGTTCTCGAAAATCGGCTCTGTGCCCGACCTGCAACTGGTTAGTCTGAACGAGACCATCCTGAACGCGGTGCAATATATATCCAACAGAACATCTCAAAAGGTAAAAATTCAATGTCATTTCCCCGATAAGAATCACATTTTCATCAAACTCAACGTACCACTGTTCGAATGGGTGATCGAGAATTTATGTAAAAACTCCATCGACGCCATGGATGGCAGCGGGAAAATATATCTTTACATCACGAAAACCGATAAAGAATGTTTGATTGACGTGAAAGATACCGGAAAAGGTATCGAGAGAAGAAATTACAGGGCTATCTTTACTCCCGGCTTTACAACCAAAAGCAGGGGCTGGGGGTTGGGACTTTCACTCGCTAAAAGAATCATCGAGGAATATCACAGCGGGAAGATTTTTGTTAAGAGTTCGGAAGTCAATGTTGGCACAACCATCCGGATTATCCTGAAAGCATAATGTCAGCTTCCGACGCCGGTTTTTCGCTATATAAGGTTAATATTTTCAGTATATGTTTTATATTCACCAAACTTTTTGTACTTTTGCACGGTTTTTTAAGCACATCAAGTAACTATGTCTAAATTCGGACAATACAACATCATATTAAAGGAAATTGTAGACGGCGTTCGGGTTTTCGAATTTGATTTGGACGACACCTACTTTGCCAAGATTGACAGTCCCGAGGTAAAAAAAGGGAATGTAAAAGCGAAAGTAAGCGTTCAGAAAAAAATCGCGACATACGAACTGGCATTTAAGCTGGAAGGAATTATCCTGATTCCATGCAACCGTTGTCTCGACGACATGGAGCAAGCTATAAAGCATGAAGAAAAGATCGAAGTAAAATTCGGTAGCACTTATGCTGAAGAAAACGAAATCGTGGTCGTACCGAAAGCCGAGGGTAGTATCAACATCGCCTGGTTCCTGTACGAATTCATCGTGTTGAACATACCGATCAAACACGTTCATCCCCCGGGAGAATGTAACAAGACTATGGTCGACAAGCTGAAACGCCACATTACCCGTCAGAAAGACGACACAGAAGACAACGGGTTGTTTGATGTGGACGACGATGACGTTTCAATTGAAGAAGATGTACAGGTTGACCCACGTTGGGAAAGTCTGCAAAATATAAACTTTGATAATAATTAATTTAAACATACAACAATGGCACATCCTAAAAGAAAACACTCGAAAACCCGCACAGCGAAGAGAAGAACGCACTACAAAGCGGAAGCTCCCACACTGGCAGTTTGTCCTAACTGCGGTGCACAACACATCTACCACACCATTTGTGGAGAATGTGGCTACTACAGAGGAAAATTAGCTATCGAAAAAACCGTAACTGTTTAATATGTCGAAAATTCATGCAGTTATCACTGGTGTAGGCGGATATGTTCCGGAGTATATCCTGGACAATCACGAACTGAGCACCATGATGGACACCAGTGACGAATGGATTACCACACGTGTTGGTATTAAGGAACGTCGTATCCTGAAAGAACCGAACACCGGAACTTCTTACATGGCTGTTAAAGCTGCACAAGAATTGTTTGCGAAAACGGGTACCAAACCGGAAGAAATTGACCTCATTCTGGTGGCAACAACAACGCCTGATTATGTTTTCCCTTCCTGCGCCGCTGTAGTGGCCGACAAGTTGGGAATTAAAAACGCGCTGGCCTTCGACTTGCAGGCTGCATGTTCAGGTTTTATCGTTGCACTTACCAATGCAGCCAGTTTCATCGAATCGGGACGCTATAAAAAGATATTGGTTTTTGGCGCTGAAAAAATGTCGTCCATCACCAATTACGATGATCGCACCACCGCTCCTTTGTTTGGCGACGGCGCAGGCGTTGTACTGGTAGAACCGACCACCGAAGACGTGGGCGTGATGGACTCGTTGATTTGCACCGATGGCTCGGGTGGTAAACACCTGATGCTGAAAGCCGGTGGCTCTGCTTATCCTGCTTCTGTTGAAACAGTTGAGAAGAAAGAACATTCGGTTTACCAGGAAGGTCAGTATGTATTTAAACATGCGGTAACCAACATGGCCGGTATTTCAGGTGACATCATGGATAAAAATAACCTGAAGTCGGAAGACATCAACTGGTTGATTCCACACCAGGCCAACTTACGCATCATCGATGCCGTGGTGAGCCGCACCGGGGTTCCTTACGAACGGGTGATCATCAACATCGAAAAATACGGTAACACCTCTGCCGCTACTATTCCTATTTGTATCTGGGAATCTGAAAAGAAATTCAAGAAAGGAGACAACATCATCCTGACTGCTTTCGGAGCCGGATTTACCTGGGGAGCAGTTTGGTTGAAGTGGGGAATTTAATTAGCGAATAACTAATAGCGAATAGCGAATAACCTGTAGAGCATTTTACTAAAATATTATATTAAAAAAGCGAATATCCAATAAGGATTATTCGCTTTTTTATTTATAAGTATTAATCGCTATTAGTTATTCGCTATTAGCTATTCACAATTCGTAAAGCGAATTGTGAATTAAAGTCCCTTCTCCAACTGCAAGGTCTTAGTCGGCTGATCGCATACTTCGGTTGGACCGTAGTACTGAATCGGACCGGGATAGATATAGCTCATTTCTTCGTCCGCCCATTTTTCGCGGTTGGCAGCAAAGAATTTGAACGGAGCACCGTCTAATCTCACCAACGCTTTCTGAATTACCGGTTTCATTTTACCGTGACGGCGTTCCATGTTCATCATCATCGTGATGGGCACTCCTCCTGCAATCCATTCCGCTGCGGGAGCAGTTGTGTTGCGAACCGATGACATATAACCGGTTTTACCTTCTGAAATCAATACTGATGCGGTGTAACCCAGTGAGTAAGTATAGTCAGCATCGAAATTTGATGGGATGGCACAACGACCTTCGTAACCAAAGAAGTGGTTGATAGAAGAGAATTTGCCTTTGTACACGCCCTGAGCCTTCAGTTGCGCTAAGCGTTTAGCTACCATTTCGATAAGCAGTTTTTCAGTTTCAATCAACGAAACCTGCACGTTACCATGCGGGTCGCGGTCGAGTGTCAGCTGACGGGCGATGCCTTTCGGAAGATCACGGTACACCTGAGCGGTTTCGGGCGACAACATGCCTTTTACATACTGACGTTTTTCGTCGTCGGTCTCAAGCGCGTTGAAATCATCGTTATGAGCCAGCAAGTCGTTGAGCTCAGCAATGAGTTTCTTCATGGCCGGGATAAACTCGATTAATCCTTCCGGAATCAGTACCGTACCGAAGTTCAGTCCGTGATCCGCGCGATGCACGATTACTTTTACGATATTTTCCACCACATCCGACAATGTCAGGTTATTGGCTTCCACTTCTTCAGAGATGATACAGATATTCGGCTGACTTTGCAACGCGCATTCAAGCGTGATGTGAGAAGCAGAGCGGCCCATCAGGCGGATGAAGTGCCAGTATTTTTTAGCCGAATTGGCATCACGCTGGATGTTACCAATCAGCTCGGAATAGACTTTACAAGCAGTATCGAAGCCAAAAGAAGTCTCGATCATCTCGTTTTTAAGGTCACCATCGATTGTTTTCGGACAACCGATTACCTGAATCGGCTCGCCTTTTTGTGCATAATACTCAGCCAATACGCAGGCATTTGTATTCGAATCGTCCCCGCCGATAATCACGATAGCGCTGATATCCAGCTTATGGCAAATTTCTGCCCCTTTATCATATTGTTCAGCTTCTTCCAGTTTCGTACGTCCTGATCCAATAATATCGAAACCACCTGTATTGCGGTATTCATCAACGATTTCTTTGGTCAGTTCGATGTATTGATGATCAACCAATCCGCTCGGTCCACCCAGGAAACCATACAGTTTATTAGCTGGATTGAGGGCTTTCAGTCCGTCGAACAAACCACAAATTACATTGTGGCCACCAGGCGCTTGTCCACCCGACAAGATAACACCCACGTTTTTAACCGGATAGTTTCTCTTTTCACCCGGTTCAAAAGTTATCAGTGGCATACCATAAGTATTCGGGAACAATTTTTTGATATCGTCCTGATCCGCAACCGATTCAGTTGCAGCGCCTTCCTTCAGCACCACGTTCCCTTTCAGGGCATTGGGCAATTTAGGCTGATAACCCGCCCTTGCGATCTGCAAAGGACTTTTAGTCATTGGTTTCATACGTAAATAATTGTTTTTAACTCTTTAGTTTATAATAGTTTGATAATTATGCTGGTTTTCCCCAAATTGTCAGCAAATTTACAAAAAAATATGCAAAATAGCAGAGTCGGGAGGGTAAATAAATATATTTTGAGGAATTACATGGAAAATTTATACGAATTGCGCAGTAAAAATTTTGGTATGTCAAAAACTCGTTTTACATTCGCATATAATTAAGGTTTAAACCCGATTTCACATCTGGTAAGCTTATAAAAAGTTCTACCTCTTCAACCTATAGAGCCTACTCGTTCAGCATCAAAGAGCAATGTAGCTCTATGAAAAAGAGCAACGTTGCTCTACGCCCGAGAGCCTACTTGCTCTACAACTTCGAACGAACTCGCACTACAAACACGAACTAAGTAGCTCAGCTCCCTTGAACGCACTTGCACGATGCCCGTTATGCCCTGCATAAAACTCATTTATATAGGGCGTAAAACTCATTTATGTAGGGCGTAAACTTCAATTAGTAAGGGAGTAAAATTTAGATTCCTCGCTTTGCAACTGAAATTCGGAAATTCCGAATTTCTTCATAGTTAGTGTTTCAACAAGCTTTGACTTTTACTGATTTTAGTAGACACTTTTTAATTGGTTATACTAAAAACATAGACACATTTAAATTGGTTGTACTAAATAAATAGACACTTCTGAAATAGTTGTACTGGAAATATAGACACTTTCTCTTTTTTCGTACTAAAAACGTTTACCTTCGGTTTGAACAGTTCGGAAATTCCGAACTGTTGCCGATGCATCCAACTCTCCTTCTTCAAATACATTTTTTATATGCTCGCTAATAGTGGCTTTCGATTTCTGAAAAAGTTCACACAGTTGAGCCTGCGTAAGCCAAACGCTTTCTTCCTCCAACCTAACATCTATCTTAATGCTGCCTTCGGAGTTTTGATAGATCAGGAATTCGCTACTATTCATTTTCTTATCCTATATTATGATTGTTTGCAGGGTATATACATGATATACTCGTTTTTCCAAACAGATTTGTATTCTATATTTTGAGATTCGAGCATAACTGTTTTATTTTGTACCAAAAAACTTATATTTTTTACTTTTCTTTTCCTCCTAATACTTCTCATTCTTAAATCCCATACCTTTAAAATACTGTTTATCAAATATATCCGCTAAGCTATGATGTATGGTCCGTATTGCTGGAGAGATTGTCGGGTTTGTATAGAATGGATGACCTTCGTTCGGTAGGTGTCGAAATACCAATACGTGCTATTACGTGATTCATAGTCATACATTTTAATACTGCAAAGTTAAATTATTCCTGTTGATAATCGCAAGAATAAAACTTAAAATAACTTTGGCGTTTGCTGCTAAAATAAAAAATGCCTCCCACTATTTGGCGGAGAGGCTTACCAGATGTTTTTATTACGCATTATGCGTTACGCACTTTGCGTAAAGAAGTATTGCCCGCATTATGTGCCATTATAAGAGGCAATCCGACATTTATCCGACATTTCCGACACAATTCGGATATTTAAGCGATTTATCCGACATTTATTAGTTCATAATATGCAGCTTTTTTGTCTCCAATTCGTTGAAGAAAGCCTTTTTCAATAAGGACTTCTAAGTCTCGTAGAGCAGTTCTATCTGTAATTCCTGTATTTATTTTTTGATATTCACTATTTGTAATTTTACCTTTTTCTTTCACATACAGGACTGCTTTAATCTGCCTTTCGCTCAGACCTAATTTACTCAAATCCTCTTTGTTGTAAATATCCTTACGGAAAACAATCAAAAAATCACTGCCTTCGTTTGTGATTATTGGAGGTGGCAATTTGGCCATCGAACATTGTTCGGTCATTATTTCAATGCCACGCCCCCACGATTCTACATAACCGCTACGGAAAAAAGCATTGGCAATATCAGGATTGTACGGACGTGAAGAATGTTCGTGCAAGAGTTTATCGACTGTCCAATTCTCAGGGAGTTGACCTTCGTTCCAAATTCTTATTCTATCGGCATACACCTTAATCTGAATAGGTGTACAACCTGCATAATCTTTGTGTGCAACGGCATTTAAAAGTGCTTCACGCAAAGCTGCTACCGGATATTCATAAGTTTCTACACGAGAAATACCCTCGTAACTTATCATTGCCCGAATGTACTTGGTATAAAGCAATTCTATTGTTTTTTCGACCTGCTCCAGCAAGTTTCCGTGTATGGTGTCCTGAAACAGCAAATCGCTTTCTGTGCGGAAAAATCCAATCTTGATATATGCACCTGTAACGAATTTCTCAGGGTCGGGGTGGAAAAGCAATAACGCTGCCCGCTTCAAATAACCGTTCTCAATTAGATTCAGGTTATTGAGTAATTGCTCCGTGGATTCTTTCAGACACTTTTCATCAAGGCGTTTGGCTTCAATCCCTTTTTTCTTGAAGAACTCAAAGGTTTCCTGTTTTAATTCGGAGATTTGAACACTTGGCACTGTAACACCATCCCATTTTTTCCATATTTATGCAACAGAAATTTATCCAATGCTGCTCCTTTCAACTCTTGCTTGGTAGAACCGCTCCGAAAATGATACTCTCCTTTGTAGTTTACCGGATTGGGGTGTGGCTCAACAACAATTTCGACATAATCGCCTTGTTCTGTCTGGTACAGATTGACAGGAGCAACAATTCCCAGAATGGTGGTTATCTTATTGGGCAGTTCCTCCAACAGTTTCTTGGCATTCCTTACTCCTACTATATTGCCGTTATCGTCTTTACCAATATAGAGCGTACCGCCCTGGGCATTGGCAAAACCGCATATCCATTTCAAGTATTCGTCTTTCCAAACGGATTTGTATTCTATGTTTTGAGTTTCGGGCATAACATTAATGATCAATTGTTTTGTAATAGTGAGTGGTGTGTCGGGAAATCCGACATACCACATTTTCTTATTTTATCTCACATTCTACTAATTTTCCTTTAATAGCACCGTGCTGAGTGGTTGTCCGGAATTTCCGGACAACCTTCCTCCAACCTAACATCTATTTTAATGTTGCCTTCGGAATTTTGATAGATCAGGATTTCGCTATTATTCATTTTCTTATCCTATATTATGATTGTTTGCAGGGTATATACATGATATACTCGTTTTTCCAAACAGATTTGTATTCTATGTTTTGATTAGGGCATAACTGTTTTATTTTGTGCCAAAAAACTAATATTTTTTACTTTTCTTTTCCTCCAAATACTTCTCATTCTCAAACCCCATACCTTTGAAATACTGTTTATCAAATATATCCGCTAAGCTCTGGTGTATAGTCCGTATTGCTGGAGAGATTGTCGGGTTTGTATAGAATAGGATGACCGGCGTCCGGTAGGTGTAGAAATACCAATACGAGCTATTACGTGATTCATAGTCATACATTTTAATACTGCAAAGTTAAATTATTCCTGTTGATAATCGCAAGAAAAAAACTTAAAATAACTTTGGTGTTTGCTGCTAAAATAAAAAATGCCTCCCACTATTTGGCGGAGAGGCTTACCAGATGTTTTCACAACGGAATAATCCTTATTGTGATTTGCTTTCAAAAATTGTCCGGCTAAAATAATGTATTTTAATTTATCCACCAAATTTTTGTGAAATTATTTAATTATTCCTAAATTTAGAGCCTGAAACTTTAGATATTCACATATTATGAAAAAAATTCTTGGATTGGATTTGGGTACAAATAGTATCGGGTGGGCGTTGGTAGATGCTGACGAAAAAAAAATTGTAGGTTTGGGAAGTCGTATAATACCCATGACACAAGACGTGTTAGATTTATTTACAGGAGGTAAACCATTACAAACTCAAACTGCTGCAAGAACAGGATATAGGGGAATACGTCGTATTCGTGAGCGACATCTACTACGCCGTGAAAGACTACACAGGATATTAAATATTTTAGGATTCTTACCTGAACATTATTCAAGAGAAATTGATTTCGAAAAGCATTATGGTCAGTTTGTAGATGAATCTGAACCAAAACTAACTTATGACAACAGAAATTTTATCTTTACGAAGTCATTTGAAGAGATGTTGAATGATTTCAAACAATCGCAACCTCAATTGTTTTATACAAAATCCAATGGTAAAGAAACCAAAATTCCGTATGACTGGACTATTTATTATCTGAGAAAGAAAGCTTTGAACCATAAGATTGCTAAAGAAGAATTGGCATGGATAATTCTAAATTTCAATCAAAAACGTGGATATTATCAGTTACGTGGAGAAGAGGAAGAAGAAAATCCAAACAAGTCAGTAGAATTTCACTCTCTTAAAATCATTAACGTTGTTGGTGACGAAAAACCAAATAACAAAGGTGAGATTTGGTATTCACTTCATTTAGAAAATGGTTGGGTATATCGTCGTTCGAGTAAGACTCCTTTATTTGATTGGAAGGATAAGGTTCGTGACTTTATTGTAACCACTGATTTAAACGATGATGGATCAATAAAAACAGATAAGGATGGAAATGAAAGACGAAGTTTTCGTGCTCCAGGCGAAGACGATTGGACATTGTTGAAAAAGAAAACTGAACAAGAAATTAATAAGACCGAAAAAACAGTAGGCACTTACATTTACGAAAACCTATTACAAAATCCTTCTCAAAAGATCCGTGGTAAATTAGTTCGTACTATTGAACGTAAATTTTATAAAGATGAATTAAAAGCTATTATTAAAAAGCAAATTGAATTACAGCCTGAACTATTTACAGATGATTTGTATAATGCATGTATCAGGGAGCTTTATCAGAATAACATAGCTCAACAACTCGTTTTGAGCAAACGTGATTTTATCCATTTGTTTGTTGAAGATATCATTTTTTACCAACGCCCCCTTCGTAGCCAGAAATCTTCAATTGGGCATTGCACCCTGGAATACCGGGTATATAAAGATAAAAACGGTAAAGAAGTTAAGGAATATCTGAAAGCGGTTCCCAAATCACATCCACTATATCAAGAATTTCGTGTCTGGCAATGGCTCTCTAATCTCAAAATATATAGGAAAGATGATGATACTGATGTTACAAACGAATTCCTGAACAGCACTAATGATAAAGTCGATCTATTTGATTATTTGATGACACTAAAAGAGGTTGGGCATAAGGATATTCTTAAACATGTGCTTGTACCAAAATTAAAAGTTAAATATCCGGGCGCAAAAGCATCAGCATTTAACAAAGAAGTTGAAAAAGAAATTTCAAAATACCGTTGGAATTACGTTTTCGATGATTTAAAAGAAAAGGAAGAAGATAAATCGAAAAAATACCCTTGTAATACTACTGGTTATGAAATCCGTAAAAGATTAGAAAAAGTAGAGAATGTTTCGGGTGACTTTCTTACTACAGAAATAGAACAGCATTTGTGGCACATTATCTATTCCGTAACCGATAAAAATGAGTATAAAACAGCCCTTGGAAGATTTGCACAAAAGTATGCCCTTGACAAGGACACTTTTGTTTCTCACTTCGAAAAATTCCCACCTTTTAAGAGCGAATACGGAGCCTATTCCATAAAAGCAATCAAAAAGTTCTTACCCCTAATGCGCATGGGTAAATACTGGAATTTGGATACTATTGACAGTAAAACGCTAGAAAGAATTGAAAAAATCATTTCAGGTGAATACGATGAAAATATTAAAGTTCGTGTAAGAGAGAAAGCTATTAATCTTACCGAAAACAATGATTTTCAAGGATTACCAATATGGCTTGCAGGCTATATTATTTACGACCGACATTCAGAGGCAGAGATTGCCGGAAAATGGAATACTGTTGATGAATTGGAACAATACCTTGAAGATTTCAAACAACATTCTTTGCGTAATCCAATTGTAGAACAGGTTATTACCGAAACATTGCGGGTGGTACGGGATATTTGGAAACAGCACGGACAAGGAGCAAGAGACTTTTTCAGTGAAATACATGTTGAACTCGGGCGTGAAATGAAAAATACTGCCGAAGACCGCAAATGGATGACCGAACAAGTAACCAACAACGAAGCAACGAATCTTCGAATTAAGGCCTTGTTGATTGAGTTGAAAGAAAATTCAGATGGAACTTTGCCGGTTGAAAATGTTCGACCATTTTCTCCAATTCAACAAGAAGCGCTTAAAATCTACGAAGAATACGCTTTGCAAAACAATGAGAAATATGATGAAAATAAAAAAGAATTTGTATTCTCACCCATCACTGATGATATTATCAAAATAAGTAAAACTTCCCAACCCAGTAAATCGGAATTACAACGCTATAAACTTTGGTTAGAACAACGTTATCGTTCTCCATACACCGGGCAGATGATACCATTAGGTCGTTTGTTCACTGAAGATTACCAAATTGAACATATTATCCCAAAATCCCGCTATTTTGATGATAGTTTCAACAATAAGGTAATTTGTGAAGCTGCCGTAAACCAACTAAAAGACAAACAACTTGGGTGGGAATTTATTAAGAATCATCACGGCGAGAAAGTGGAGTGTGGAATGGGTAAGGTAGTGGAAATCTTAAATGAGGAAGCCTATCAAACTTTCGTAAAAGAACACTATTCTAAAAACAAAACTAAGCGTCAGAACTTGCTATTGGAAGATATCCCGGAAAAAATGATTGCCAGGCAAATGAATGACACCCGCTACATCAGCAAGTTTATTTCATCCTTGCTTTCTAATATCGTCCGTGCTGATAAAGAGGATGACGGGATCAACTCAAAAAATTTGATTCCAGGAAATGGAAAAATAACAACAGTTTTGAAAAAAGATTGGGGGATGGATGCAGTTTGGAACGATTTGGTTCTGCCTCGCTTTGAAAGAATGAATCAGTTGACGAACACCAATGATTTCACCTATTGGAACGAACAACATCAAAAATTTTTGCCAGTTGACTATTCTCCCTTTGATTCGAAAAAGATTGAAAAGAAAAGAATTGATCACCGCCACCACGCCATGGATGCATTGGTAATTGCCTGTATGACAAGAGAACATGTCAATTTACTTAACAATCAATCGGCTAAATCGGAGACTACGCGATATGATTTACAAAACAAATTACGCATCAAAAGCAAAGAGAGTTGGCTTGATAAAAAAACTGGACAGCAAGTAGAAAGAGATGTTTTTAAAGAATTCAAAAAGCCCTGGGACCACTTTACTATTGATGCAAAGAACGCTTTGGAAACCGTTGTGGTAAGCTTTAAGCAAAATTTACGCGTAATTAATAAAGCCACCAACAATTACCAGAAGTGGGTTGAAAAGAACGGGGTAATGGTTAAAGAAATTGTTAAACAGGTAGGGACTAATTGGGCGATAAGAAAACCCATGCATAAAGAAACAGTTTCAGGAAAGGTGATATTGAATCATATTAAATTAGCAAAAGGAAAAACACTTAGCGCAACTCGTAAAAGTCTGGATACTACTTTTGATTTAAAAACAATAGATTCCATAACCGACACTGGAATCCAAAAAATATTAAAGAGATATTTAGCTTACAAAGATAATAACCCTGAGTTAGCCTTCTCTCCTGAAGGGATTGAAGATCTGAATAAAAACATTAAACAATATAACGATGGGAAATTTCATCAACCTATAAGAAAAGTTAGAATTTTCGAACTTGGAAGTAAATTCTCTCTGGGGGAAAGCGGAAATAAGAAAGACAAATACGTTGAAGCTGCAAAGGGCACAAACCTTTTCTTTGCAATCCATGAAAAGGAAGACGGTAAAAGGACTTTTGATACTATTCCTTTGAATATTGTAGTTGAACGACTTAAGCAAGGCTTACCTCCCGTAGATTTAAAAAGTGAAAACGACTTCTATCTATCGCCTAATGATTTAGTATATGTACCTAACATAGATGAAAGAATAAATCTCAGCATAAATAGTCAAGTTTTCTCAACAAAAGAAAACAATCAAAACATTTACAAAGTGGTTAGTTTTAGTGGCAATCAAATTTTCTTTGTCAGGCATAACATTGCTACTTCAATAATTAATAAAGCCGAATTTTCAACATTAAATAAAATGGAAAGAGCTATTGATGGAACAATGATAAAAGAAGTCTGCATCAAGCTAAAAATCGACCGTCTTGGAAATATATCAATTTAAAAAGATTAATAGAACAAAGAAGTTTTGTGTTTTCATTACGTATTATGCGTTACGCACTTTGCGTAATGAAAATTGTAAACAGAGAACTAAGCAAATCAACCTATCATTCTACAAAAACGCAATATTAACGTATATATCTTCGCATTTCATCACACTTTAAGTATGACACTAAAGGTGTGATGAAATTCATTAAACGGTTGCCATATGATCAAAAAAACACTCTACTTTGAAAACCCGGCTTACCTGAGCATGAAAAACAGCCAGCTGGTTATCAAACTTCCGGAAGTCGTGCAGAGTGATACCCTATCAGAGTCATTCAAGCAGGAGGCTGTCAAAACGATACCCATTGAAGACGTTGGCATTGTTATACTTGACAACAAACAAATAACCCTCACACACGGGTTACTTGAGGCTTTGCTGAACAACAACGCGGCAGTCATTACCTGTGGCAGCAACCGCATGCCCATCGGTTTACATCTGCCATTAGAAGGCAACACAACCCAAAGCGAACGTACCCAGGCACAAATCGAAGCATCGTTGCCGTTAAAGAAACAACTCTGGCAACAAACCATTCAGGCAAAAATCACCAATCAGGCTTATGTATTGAAAAACTGTCGGAATGAAGTAGTGAAAAACATGCTCGCGTGGGCAAAAGACGTGAAAAGTGGCGATTCAGATAATTTGGAAGCCCGTGCAGCCGCTTATTACTGGGCAAATATGTTTCGCGACATTGAAGGTTTTCGTCGTGGTCGTGAAGGCATACCTCCAAACAATTTGTTGAATTACGGTTATGCCATACTTAGGGCTGTGATCGCCCGTTCGCTTGTTTCAAGCGGTTTATTTCCGGCATTAGGCATCCACCACCACAATCGCTACAACGCCTATTGTTTGGCCGATGACATCATGGAACCCTATCGTCCGTTTGTTGACAAATTGGTAACAGAAATCGTTGATAGCGGGGAGGACTATCAGGAATTAACCAAAAATGTCAAGATGAAATTATTAGGTATTCCGGTGATGGATGTAATTATCAACGGACAACGCAGTCCGCTCATGATAGCAAGCACCCAAACCACCGCTTCATTGGCCCGGTGTTATCTGGGAGAAATCAGAAAGATTGCCTATCCGGCATTTGAATAAAATGGAACGACTCAGCGAATATCGGATTATGTGGGTACTGGTATTCTTCGATTTACCTACGGAAACCAAGAAAGAACGGAAAGTATATTCCGATTTCCGTAAAAAATTATTGGATGATGGATTTACCATGTTCCAGTTCTCGATTTATTTGCGCCACTGTCCCAGTCAGGAAAATGCCGATGTGCACATCCGCCGGGTTAAGAACATATTACCGGAAAAAGGACAAATCGGAATTTTATCCATTACCGACAAACAATTCGGCAAAATGGAACTATTTCACGGCAAAAAAGAAGAACCGGTCGCTACCCCCTACCAACAATTGGAACTTTTTTAGCATAAAAAATCCCGCCAACTAAGCGGGATTTTGTTTGAATAAACAACTGATTTTTGAATTCTAAATTCTCCCATAATGATTTGACCTTTAAAACATTACTAACATCGTGTTGTTTATCAAGTCAAAGATACAATTTTTTGAAAGCAAATCACAACAAAAACCCCAGTCAACTAAATCATAAAAATGTTGTTTATCAAGTCAAAGATACAATTTTTTGAAAGCAAATCACAACGAAAAGACGAATACGTCTATTAGTTTGTCGTTGTTTATCAAGTCAAAGATACAATTTTTTGAAAGCAAATCACAACGACAAAATACCATGCTCGAGCATATCAGGAGTTGTTTATCAAGTCAAAGATACAATTTTTTGAAAGCAAATCACAACCCATAACAAGAAAGCCCTTTTCACAAAGGGGTTGTTTATCAAGTCAAAGATACAATTTTTTGAAAGCAAATCACAACGATGTTCAAGGTGGATATATAACTACGCTCGTTGTTTATCAAGTCAAAGATACAATTTTTTGAAAGCAAATCACAACGGTTTACAAAAAACACTTTCAAAATAGCAGTTGTTTATCAAGTCAAAGATACAATTTTTTGAAAGCAAATCACAACGACGTTGATATTACAGATATTTCTTTCAAAGTTGTTTATCAAGTCAAAGATACAATTTTTTGAAAGCAAATCACAACTCAATTATCTGTCCGGACGTACACCTGTTGTTGTTTATCAAGTCAAAGATACAATTTTTTGAAAGCAAATCACAACTTGTTTTTAGTTACACATATAGGACTATGTGTTGTTTATCAAGTCAAAGATACAATTTTTTGAAAGCAAATCACAACTGCAATACACTTAATAGTTAAATTTTGCCAGTTGTTTATCAAGTCAAAGATACAATTTTTTGAAAGCAAATCACAACAAAAGTAAATAGCCAAAGAAAATTACAAAGTTGTTTATCAAGTCAAAGATACAATTTTTTGAAAGCAAATCACAACTCCGCAATACTTCCCTTGTATCATTCCTGAGTTGTTTATCAAGTCAAAGATACAATTTTTTGAAAGCAAATCACAACAGATTCTTCGCTGATTGATTGCGGCACTTCGTTGTTTATCAAGTCAAAGATACAATTTTTTGAAAGCAAATCACAACAAGGAATACGGCGGCTTAAAAAATCAACGTGTTGTTTATCAAGTCAAAGATACAATTTTTTGAAAGCAAATCACAACCGAAAGCTCAGAAAAGGTAAATAAATGCGTGTTGTTTATCAAGTCAAAGATACAATTTTTTGAAAGCAAATCACAACATAAATTTATTTTTGCAAATCGCTTTCTTTGTTGTTTATCAAGTCAAAGATACAATTTTTTGAAAGCAAATCACAACATGAACAGCTCAGGATTGCACAGGCGTTTGGTTGTTTATCAAGTCAAAGATACAATTTTTTGAAAGCAAATCACAACCGATTTTGCGAAGGTTCAACTTCGCCTGTTGTTGTTTATCAAGTCAAAGATACAATTTTTTGAAAGCAAATCACAACGACGATGATATTTCGGTAAGAGTAGGGATAGTTGTTTATCAAGTCAAAGATACAATTTTTTGAAAGCAAATCACAACTTGTTCCCCACAAACTGTTCAATGTCATCAGTTGTTTATCAAGTCAAAGATACAATTTTTTGAAAGCAAATCACAACGGAATTTTGCACGAACGACAAAAGGGTTTTGTTGTTTATCAAGTCAAAGATACAATTTTTTGAAAGCAAATCACAACTCGAATCGTGGAGGATTTGCAAACGTGGAGTTGTTTATCAAGTCAAAGATACAATTTTTTGAAAGCAAATCACAACTATTTCACACCGATTTAGCGACTACAAAAAGTTGTTTATCAAGTCAAAGATACAATTTTTTGAAAGCAAATCACAACGACAAGGGTCTGAGCATCGCGGCACTGCCGTTGTTTATCAAGTCAAAGATACAATTTTTTGAAAGCAAATCACAACGAATTTGCCTTTTCTCTCGCTATTGATTATGTTGTTTATCAAGTCAAAGATACAATTTTTTGAAAGCAAATCACAACATAAGGTGGGCAACTAAATATTAAATCATAGTTGTTTATCAAGTCAAAGATACAATTTTTTGAAAGCAAATCACAACAGCGGAAAGCACGGAAGGTTATCCCTCAGTGTTGTTTATCAAGTCAAAGATACAATTTTTTGAAAGCAAATCACAACAAAGTGAGGTAGGAAGGAATAAAAATTTACGTTGTTTATCAAGTCAAAGATACAATTTTTTGAAAGCAAATCACAACCGTAATAGGGTGTCGCCTTTAATTTTTCCGGTTGTTTATCAAGTCAAAGATACAATTTTTTGAAAGCAAATCACAACGAATTCAGCCGGGAAATGTCAGCGCTTTTTGTTGTTTATCAAGTCAAAGATACAATTTTTTGAAAGCAAATCACAACTGGCACACAGGCCGACACTGCGATAGTATTGTTGTTTATCAAGTCAAAGATACAATTTTTTGAAAGCAAATCACAACTAGAAATTGCAGGGCTAAGTACCACACAGGTTGTTTATCAAGTCAAAGATACAATTTTTTGAAAGCAAATCACAACATTATTGGCGGTAGCCCAAAACTTTATAAGGTTGTTTATCAAGTCAAAGATACAATTTTTTGAAAGCAAATCACAACTAACGATGAACAATTGCAGCGGTCAGGAGGTTGTTTATCAAGTCAAAGATACAATTTTTTGAAAGCAAATCACAACAACAAGCCAATAACTCCGACAACAACAATTGTTGTTTATCAAGTCAAAGATACAATTTTTTGAAAGCAAATCACAACAGCGGATAGGCGGTGAATGTTTCGTGATTCGTTGTTTATCAAGTCAAAGATACAATTTTTTGAAAGCAAATCACAACCCTTTGCTGTCAACGATAACAAGTTTATTGGTTGTTTATCAAGTCAAAGATACAATTTTTTGAAAGCAAATCACAACCGGTTCATCATGGGGAGAAAATACTTGGTGTTGTTTATCAAGTCAAAGATACAATTTTTTGAAAGCAAATCACAACGCTTGCTTCGATGATTGAAACCTGATTTGGTTGTTTATCAAGTCAAAGATACAATTTTTTGAAAGCAAATCACAACGGGAACCTTTAACCGGTCACAAATCGCCTGTTGTTTATCAAGTCAAAGATACAATTTTTTGAAAGCAAATCACAACAGCTGGTCCGGCGACCGCAAACGCACCAAGTTGTTTATCAAGTCAAAGATACAATTTTTTGAAAGCAAATCACAACCATCCGCTGTGATGGTATTAGATTCTGATGGTTGTTTATCAAGTCAAAGATACAATTTTTTGAAAGCAAATCACAACGCAATTTAACAGAACTTGTTAATACCGAAGTTGTTTATCAAGTCAAAGATACAATTTTTTGAAAGCAAATCACAACAACTCGGGGTTATCAGACGCCCGGAGTTGAGTTGTTTATCAAGTCAAAGATACAATTTTTTGAAAGCAAATCACAACCAGGGGTCGGTTGTGCCATGTTGCTCAATTGTTGTTTATCAAGTCAAAGATACAATTTTTTGAAAGCAAATCACAACGCCTTATCGATTTAATTCATTCAATTCTGGTTGTTTATCAAGTCAAAGATACAATTTTTTGAAAGCAAATCACAACTGGTACACAAGCCGATACTGCGATAGTATTGTTGTTTATCAAGTCAAAGATACAATTTTTTGAAAGCAAATCACAACAATCGTAATCAGTTGCCCAGCCCTCTTTCGGTTGTTTATCAAGTCAAAGATACAATTTTTTGAAAGCAAATCACAACAGAGATAACGTCTTCGGGTGTAACCTTCAAGTTGTTTATCAAGTCAAAGATACAATTTTTTGAAAGCAAATCACAACGTGAACCCATTTACCTCGGACAGTGCTACAGTTGTTTATCAAGTCAAAGATACAATTTTTTGAAAGCAAATCACAACCGCGCCTTTAACGTCTTTATGTGAGTTTACGTTGTTTATCAAGTCAAAGATACAATTTTTTGAAAGCAAATCACAACAGGACAAAGAAGGTTTCGAAAATACAGCAAGTTGTTTATCAAGTCAAAGATACAATTTTTTGAAAGCAAATCACAACACGAAAACAAAAAGGAAGTTCAAATTTTTAGTTGTTTATCAAGTCAAAGATACAATTTTTTGAAAGCAAATCACAACAAATACAACTAACGGTGGAGCTACTGGAGGGTTGTTTATCAAGTCAAAGATACAATTTTTTGAAAGCAAATCACAACAGCATTACAGAGGTATGGACGCACAAAAAAGTTGTTTATCAAGTCAAAGATACAATTTTTTGAAAGCAAATCACAACGAACTGTAATTGTAGCGCGAGTTTTCCAAGTTGTTTATCAAGTCAAAGATACAATTTTTTGAAAGCAAATCACAACACAAGTGTACGACAATCGGCAGGATTTACAGTTGTTTATCAAGTCAAAGATACAATTTTTTGAAAGCAAATCACAACACCTGAACCCGTAGGGGTGATTCATCACCAGTTGTTTATCAAGTCAAAGATACAATTTTTTGAAAGCAAATCACAACTACCCGGATATAATCATCCCGGATAGCAGGTTGTTTATCAAGTCAAAGATACAATTTTTTGAAAGCAAATCACAACCGGAAGGCTGCATGATGCCGTTTTGCATTAGTTGTTTATCAAGTCAAAGATACAATTTTTTGAAAGCAAATCACAACTAGGCTTGTGCTGAGGCTAAAACTAATCTGTTGTTTATCAAGTCAAAGATACAATTTTTTGAAAGCAAATCACAACAACTGTTTAGTACTAACAATTAAAACTTTAGTTGTTTATCAAGTCAAAGATACAATTTTTTGAAAGCAAATCACAACGGTTGGGTGCAATCGACTTTCATATAATAACTAAGCAAAGGAGTGTTATAAAAATGAAGAGCCACATAAACCAAATTAAATAATAACCTACTACATTGGAGCGGTACCAGAACCGGTTTTCAATTAAGAAAGAAAACATATTTCCCCGGTTGATGCGTTCAAGTGCTTTCCTGAAATCCGGACGAATCACACTGCCTCCATATTTAGCAATTCGGATTACGCACACCAGCGAAAATATCAGAGCAATAATAATTATGATGAACGTAGTTTTCATGGCTTATTCTTCTTTTTTTATTCGGAATTGCAGATTATCGACAAAACGATATAAATTAAAGTTTTACCTGCATCAACTCCTCCCCCAACCGATGCAGCGTTTGTTCTATCTCTTTTTTTCGGGCTGCCGATGGCCGCTTTACGTTACAGGCATAATGTCTCATCACCGCAGGACTAATACCTACCCGGGTGGCTAACTCCGTCAGGTTAATCATGGGAAAATCTTTGACTAATTCCTGAATGCTGTTACGTTGTTTATCGGCTTGCTGTTTGTTGTAGTTGAAGAAACCTTCAAAACTTAAATCTTCGTCAATTGCCTCCCAATGTATGCCCATTGCTGACAATTCATAGTCTTCACGCTCGGCGGGTGTAGCATTCTTCAAACGGGGAAACCACTCCAAAGGCATACTTTTTACCGCACCCTGAACGGTTTCAATAAAAATCCGCTCATCTGAGAACCATAATCTTTTTAAGTCTTTTCGTGTCATATCCGTATTTTTTGTTAGCTGAAGTATTGTACCCAACAAGTTATTATTCTATCTAAATTCACTTCTATCAGCCGCTTTGCTGTTCTAAGTTCACCTGACTTAAGTCCATTATTTTTTACTAAAGTAGCTTTATTGCCTAACAAATTAAATTTCGCTTCACCATCGCCATAACTCACATGTATATGAATTGGCAAATGATCATCAGAATAAAAGTAAAAGCGAAATCCAAGTTCTCTAAACACCTCAGGCATAAATATACTTCATAATTATGCCACAAATATAGTATCATTTTTGATACCACACAACTATTCTGTCAAAATATTTACACCCTCGCAATCCTCACCGCAAACCCTCCTCCCGGAGCCAAATGTACTTTCAGCTTTTCTCCGGATTGTATGTTGCGTTTCTCGTGTTTGAAATCCATCGCGACTTTGTCGGCATTGATGCCATCGCGGAAGAGTTCGAGTTCGTAAGTACCGGCAGGCAGGAAGCTGAAGTCGATTTCCAGGTCGCGTGCCTGCCAGTCGGTGAGGCCGCCGGCATACCACACATCGCCTTTTCGCCGGGCTATGGTGATGTATTTGGATACTTCGCCTGAAAGCGTTACCGTTTCGTCCCATACCGTTGGAATCTGGGCGATGAAGCGGGTGCAAAGCAGTTCCTTCAGATAATTGGTGGGGTTGTCGCACAGCATGTTCAGCGGCGATTCGTATACCACATACTGGGCTAACTGCCGGCAACGGGTGCCCTGACTCATCGGCTCGGTAAAGATGGGTTTGAAGTTGGCTTTGATGGCGTTACGCATGGCGCCCTGGGTGTAGTCGACCGGACCGGCAAACATCCTGATAAAGGGAAAAGTGACATCGTACAACACCATATCCTGACTCGACCACTTCATTTGCTCCAATCCAAATACGCCTTCAAAATTTAACACATTCGGGTAGGTGCGCTGTAAACCGGTGGGTTTATACATACCATGGAAATCGACCAGCATGTGGTAACGGGCGCAGACCTCTGATGCCTTGTATATAAAATCGGTCATCAGCTGGTCGTCGCGATCCATAAAATCGATTTTGAAGCCTTTGACACCCATGTCGCGATAATGCCGGCAAATATTTTCCATGTCCCGCGCAAAGGCATAATACCCCGCCCACAGGATGATGCCAACCCCCTTATCTTCGGCATGCTTGATGATGGCTTTCATGTCAATCTCCGGGACTACCTGCATCAAATCGGCCTGTAAATTCACCGCCCAGCCTTCGTCGAGTATGACGTATTCGATGCCCTGACTGGCGGCAAAGTCGATATAATATCGATAAGTCTCGGTATTGACTCCCGATACAAAATCCACTCCACTGATATTCCAGGTGTTCCACCAATCCCACGCCACCTTGCCGGGCTTAATCCAACTGATATCCTTTACCCGTGATTCATCGGCCAGCTGATAAACCAGGTCACTGTTCAGGATCTCAGCATCATTGTCAAAAACACCCAATACCCGCCACGGAAATATCTTCTGGCCACTAACCTTCGCAATATAATTCTCACGTTCTTCTACCAACATCTGAAGCATGTTATGCGCTCCCTGAACTTCCTCCTTCGGATAAGGAGCATACACTCCCGACAATTGCAAAGCGCCTTTTCTGTGATTCAGATACATCCCCGGGTAGCTTTCGAGATTGACTTCCGTGAAAAGTAATTTACGACCCTGACCTGCATCTGCCATCAATGGAAGTAACAACAAGGAATCGGGGCTGAAAGTCGACAGGGACGCATGGGTGTAAATATTCTCAAATGAGTTGAAGAACTGTTTTTCAAATTGTATACTCTTCCCTTTTTCCCTGGGTCTTATATAGGCAGCAAACAAAGGCACATCCTTTTCAAACTGAAAATCGGCAATTTCATTTTCAACAATAAAACCTTTCTTTTTCGATGTTTCGAAACGGTATGCCACACCATCATTATAAACTCTGAAAACCACTGCATAATCCTTGTATGCCAGTTTCAACTGCCGGTAATTTTCCTGCACCAACGCTTTTTTATAGAAAGGAGACGGTACAGATTGATTCACTTCACTCCGGGTCACCTTTCTGATTTTGTCACCAGTAGCCAGTGCACTTCCGTCGGCCAGCTGAAGCGAAATTTCAGAAGCGGTAACAACCAAACCTTTATCATCAGAAACGGTAAAGGAAAGTTTATCCGCCTGGTTGATTTCGAGTTTCAACCGCTGATCGGGAGAATGGAGCACGTAAGCTTTGTTTTGAGCTGAAATATTGAATACTGAAAAGCTTATCAAACAATAAAAGAGAAGATTTTGCATGTTTTTCATGATGATTTTGTGATTTTTAGAATTATTATTGCCAGGCAACGGACTCCCTGAACCGCCGCCGTTTAAGGATGATGTTTGTAAAATCAAATTATGCAGCAGTGTTGCACACTCGCTTAAAACTGTCATTCCGAACGAGCAAAGTGAAGTGAGGAATCAACTGCAAAGATATTAATATTTTCAATTTTATTGCATATATTTGCATTTGCTCAGCGTATTCATTAAAATACCTGAAAAACAGCGTTTAATTAATTACAAATTTTCAACATTACAAACACATGAGCAAAAAACCCTTTAAAATCAATCCCGATTTGAATCTGAGAAACACCATCATCGGCATTCAGTTTTTATTTGTAGCATTCGGCGCCACGGTTCTGGTGCCGTTGTTAGTTGGAATCGATCCATCAGTCGCGCTGTTCACAGCAGGAATCGGCACACTGATCTATCATCTTTTTACTGGTGGACAGGTTCCAATCTTCCTTGGGAGCAGTTTTGCATTTATCGCTCCCATCATCAAATCGACTGAATTATATGGTTTACCGGGAACTTTCGGGGGTATTATTGCCGTGGGTTTGGTATATGCTATCATGTCGGGGCTGGTAAAGGCTTACGGACTAAGATTCATCGAGAAACTTTTTCCGAAAGTTGTGATTGGCCCGGTTATCATGATCATCGGATTATCGCTGGCTCCTGCCGCAGTTAATATGGCTAAAACCGACTGGTTACTTGCCATTATCAGTTTGCTAGCAGCTGTATTCACGGTAATTTTCGCTAAAGGCCTACTGAAACTGATCCCAATTTTCATTGGCATCATCGTGGGCTATATTGTAGCTGTTATACTGGGACGGGTCGACTTCTCTCAGTTTGCTGAAGCAAGCTGGTTCACACTACCTCAGTTTGCTAAACCGGAACTGAACTGGCAGGCCATCCTGTTTTTAATCCCGGTAGCCATCGCTCCTATCATTGAACATATCGGCGATATGTACGCCATCAGCAATGTGGCTGAAAAAGACTTTATAAAGAAACCCGGACTGCACCGCACCTTGCTTGGCGATGGTATAGCAACAGCCATAGCCGGCGCTCTGGGCAGTGTCCCCAACACAACCTACTCGGAGGTAACCGGTGCTATTTCGCTGACTAAAGTAACCAATCCACTGGTATTGCGGATTGCTGCCGTGACTGCCATCGTATTTTCGATGATTGGTAAAATATCCTGGTTTCTCAAAACCATCCCACAAGCTGTTTTGGGCGGCATCATGCTGCTTTTATTTGGTACCATTGCTTCTGTAGGGATTAAAACTTTAGTTGACAATCATATCAATCTTTCCTCTACCCGTAACCAGGTGATTGTTTCGATTGTGCTGACCATTGGCATCGGTGGCGCCATCATTTCGTACGGCAACTTCTCGTTGAGTGGTATCGGACTGGCATCGGTGGTAGGCGTGATTTTGAATTTGATTTTGCCGGATAAAAAAGAAGAAAAATAAAATTTCAGAAAAATACATTATATTTGTCCGTCCTGAAAAACACCACTTTTCAGGACGGATTTTTTATCTGATAAGCATGAAAAAACTCCCCCTCTATCTCCAAATATTAATCGCCATGGCCGTTGGTATCGGTTTCGGCTATCTCTTTTTATTCATTGGTCAGGCACAAATTATCACCGACTGGATTAAACCATGGGGGACAATCTTTATCAGACTCCTGAAACTCATCGCCATCCCATTGGTCTTCGTTTCGCTGATTAAGGGGATCAGTCAGATGCAGGATTTCGCGAAGCTGTCGCGACTGGGATTGCGTACACTGGCTGTTTACATGGTCACAACCCTCCTTGCTGTGATCATGGGGGTAGGTATGGTAAGTCTCATACAACCGGGAAAGATGTTTCCGCACGAAAAAGCGGCTAAATACAAGGAAATGTACGCGGAGAACCTGGAAGCCGGACTCGAAAATGCGGAGAAAATAAAGGAAACCGGCCCACTCAGTTTTATCGTCGACATGGTACCTGAAAACCTGCTGGCTGCCGGTAGCGACAACTCCGCGATGTTGCAGGTTATTTTTGTCGCCATTCTCGTTGGCATTGCCATTGTACTCATTGGAGGAGAAACAGCCAACGTCCTCTCCCCCATCATCGAAGCCACCAACACGGTCATACTCAAAATCATCGACCTGATTATGCTTGCTGCTCCGGTTGGCGTATTTGCCCTGATGGCTGGATTGATTGCAGACATGGGGGGCGATGGAGAAATGTTCGCTTCGCTCGGACTGTATGCCCTGACGGTTGTCATCACCTTATTTATAATTGCTTTCATCTTCTACCCCGTTTTACTTAAACTAATTGTAAAATATAAGATTAAAGACTTCCTGAAAGGTGTTTTCCCCATTCAACTGATGGCCTTTTCGACCAGCTCCAGTGCCGCCACGCTTCCTTTCACGATGGAACACAGTCAGAAAGCCCTCGGTGTCCCGGAAGAAACAGCTTCTTTCGTCTTCCCTGTGGGCACCACCATCAACATGGATGGAACCAGCGCTTATCAGGCCGTGGCTATCTTGTTTATCGCGCAAATATTCGGCATGGATCTTACTTTCGCGCAGATTCTAAGCGTGGTTTTCCTGACCGTATTGGCCTCCATCGGCACCCCGGGTGTTCCGGGAGCCAGCGTGGTTATGACGGTCATGGTACTCACAACCGTCGGCATCCCTGCGGAAGGACTGGTACTCATCCTGGGTATCGACCGCCCGCTCGATATGCTGCGTACCGTGGTGAATGTCACCGGTGATGTCTTCGTGGCCAAGCTTGTTCAACCAAAACAAACCCAACAACAACCCGAATAAAGCAAGGCTGCGGACAACGCACCGTTAGCTTACCATGGCACGATATTATCGCGCTGCCAGTTTCAGCAATTCTTTCAGCCGGTTGAGTTCCATTTCCAGCATTTCGATGTGTTTCTGATACCTATCTAAGATTTCTTCGGGCAGGGTATATTGCCTCACTTCAGCACAGTTAATAGTAGCATCATTTCTATCCACAACAGCAATGAGCTCATCCTCCGACTCGTATATCTCTTCCAGGGACACTCCCAGGATCTTTGCTATTCTCAACCACTGCTCAGCCGGAATTTTAATCTGTCCACTTTCACGCCGACAGTAACACGAAACATCCATACAAAGCGCTTCCGCCATCCTGTCCTGCGTAAACCCCAGCTTTCTGCGCATTTTTATTAGCTTACTTTTGTACACGATAAAACTTCTCCTTTAAAAATAAGTATTTAGATTTTGCACAAAATTACAATAAAACTGCAATAAGAAGCAAGTTTTGGCTCAGGAATTATTGCAATCTTTGCATAGATTATTTTCTATTAACATAACCGATTCTGATTTTTACACATTAGCACTTTAATTCTGTATGAAATTTTATCAAATAGTTTTTCCCGTATCATTTCTATTGCTGGTATTTTTCAATGACCTGACAGCCCAAACTTCACAACAATCCAACAGCATTCCAAACGCAACCGACACATCGGCCTGGAAATTACAACTAAAGGAAGTTAATGTAGTTGCCCGCAAGAAATTGTTCGTCAGAAAAAATGATCGTCTGATTTTCCATGTAGAAAACACCTTAAATAATTCCGGCAGCAATATTTTTGAGGCTTTGCGCATGACTCCGGGGGTACAAATACAGGATGATCAAATCAGCATGACGGCAAAAAGCAACATAATAGTCACCATCAACGACAGGATCATTCCACTCAGTGGAGAAAGTCTATCGGCTTATTTAAAAGGCATACCAACAGCTTCTGTTAAATCCATCGAAGTGATTACGGCGCCATCTGCCAGATACGACGCGGAAGGTAACAGCGGCATTGTCAATATTGTATTGAAAACGGCGACCAACGATTCATGGAACCTGAATCTGAGGGGAAGTTATACGCAAGCAACCTATCCACAGGGGAATGCTGGTGCAGAATTTAATTTTAAAACCAGGAAACTCTCATTTTATTCGGGTTTCACTTCCGATTTCAGGCAGACTTTTTACGACATGAAGAACTCAATATCCTATGGGGATGAAACCTGGATTTTAACTGCACCATTTAAAGGTAACACCAATTTAATCAACGGAAACGCAGGGTTCGACTATGAAATAAACAACCGATGGACTGTCGGAGCCCTGTATTTTGGCAACCTCTCGGGCAACTACCGTACAAACAACCACATCACTACTAATATATATGACACGGACGGATTTTTAAAAGAATACATGCTTACTGTGAGAAATGTGAGCAAAAATAGCTATTTGAATGCCTTCAATTTACACAGCATCACAAAAATAGACTCGCTCGGCAAAAAGATCGTCGCTGATTTTGATTACTTTATTTACAACGGATTCGATTCAATCAACAATCTTGGAAACACATGCGATGCCGGCAGTAACCTGCTACCTGACTTGTATTATGCCAACATCAACTGCAACAATGGTAAAGTAACGAATTACGCAGCAAAAATTCATGTTGACCTGCCTCTGAAATGGGTAAACCTGAATTTCGGGGGCAAAGTGTCGTTTTCAGAAAATAAAAATGATTTTGTTTTTTATGATAACAGTACTGGCCATAATATCATCGACGAAAACCAAACCAATATTTTTAACTACAAAGAAACGATTCAGGCAGTTTATTGTTCTGCAACCAAACAATTTTCAAAGAAGCTGGATATGCAAATTGGCTTCAGATTGGAAAATACAACGACAGAAGGATATTCTCAAACACTCAATCAGACTACAACTAATCGTTACTTGCGTGTATTTCCAAGTTGTTTCCTGAATTATCAATCAAACGAAGAAAGATCAGCAGGTATTAATTTTAGCCGCAGACTTAACCGGCCTGACTTCATGACATTAAATCCCTTCAAATCGTATTTTAACGCCTATGATTATAATGAAGGAAATCCTTTCCTGAAACCTTCTTATGCTGATAATCTTGAATTCGCATTGAGCACATCCAATTTTGAACACAAAATTTGGTACACAGCCGTTTCGGGTGATTATTTCAGTTTCCCGTTTGTAGATCCCAGCACCAGGATTGTACGTCATTATCCTGAAAATTGTGTCAATTATTTCAGCGCCGGACTGTCTGAAAGTTGGTTGTTTGACACATTCCCGTGGTGGACTTCCTACAACTATGCAGCAGCTTATTACATGCGAAAAGAAGCAACACTGACTGCTGCCATCCCGACAACGAACATAGTGAGCGGGAAATTATACACGAACAATGACTTTACACTGAACAAAAAGAAAACATGCATGCTAAACCTTGGGCTCTTTTACGAATTTCCGCACCTGGCAGCCTACAATCACATTGAATCACTTTATATATTGTATGCAGGCATCAAACTTCAGCTTTTCAACGAGAACCTGATTCTATCGCTGACTGCCAACGACATCTTGCGGACCAATCACGCGAAATCAACTATCACCTCTAACAACATCAGGTATGTGTATGATAATTACGGCGATACCCAAAACATTAGGCTATTTATCGGCTACAAATTTGGCAACCGGAATCTGCGCGCTACCAAACACAATATAAGCAATACCGAAGAACAAGAACGGATAAAATAACTTGATTGCAATCAGGCAGACCGATGATTCCATGTCTGCTCAAAAAAGAGAATCTAATTACTTAATTATTAATTTAAAATTAAATGTTTATGAAATCGACGAACAAATTAGCAAAATTGTATGCCGAAGATGGCGCTTTCAAAAATGGATTTACCGTTTTAAATGTGAATCAACTTGACAAACTGAAAGGTGGTTTAAACTCAAGAAATCCAGTCGGAGATCTCAATGCTGGAAATTGCAGTAACTGCGCCTGTACAAACATTCACTGTTAATCAGTAGCGACACCATTCATTGAAAAAACACTTCAATTATGGAATCGAAAAAGAAAGTTGACAAATTACTTTCAGGAAACAAATTTCTTGAAGAAGGTTTTAGCATCCTGACATCCGACCAACTATTAAAGCTCAAAGGTGGATTCAGGATACCAAGAACAAGAACCAACATTTTTAATTGCGGTAACTGTACCTGCATTAATATTATGTGTTAAAAAACAAGCTTCCGACTGCGACATGGCAACCTGGTTGTAAAGTTAAAGCCGGGAGCTTATTATAAACAAGTCTGCAGGCAGTAGACAGTAGAAATTAGAAATTAAAACTATGAAAAACAGTCAGTTTAACACCTTTTTCCCTTATGAAAATTGTATTATTGGATACAATTCTCTTGAAAATGATTTTATCTTTCTGACACCCGAATTACACCAGCTTTATCAACAAATGAAATCAGATGATGTTGATAAACTGAAAGACATTCATCCGGAATTTTATGACGTACTAGTTCAGAAACGCTTTTTCATTCCGAATGATACAGATGAACTGAAACTCGTCAAAGACAAGGTACACTCTATCGATTGCAACCCGGAATTTTTCCATCTCATTATTAATCCCACCATGAACTGCAATTTCAAATGCTGGTACTGTTACGAAACGCATATCAAAGATTCAAAAATGGGAAAACCCGAGATAGAGAAAATAAAGAAACTTATCGACAATAAATTAAGCAATCCGGCGATAAAATATCTGTCAATTGGTTGGTTCGGAGGAGAGCCTTTGCTGTATTTCAATCAAGTAGTGATGCCTATTCTGGAACATGTTCGGTCCTGTATTGACAATCACAATAAAAAAATTATTTTTCAGTCTGATTTCACTTCAAACGGACTGCTAATCAATGAAAAAACACTTTCGGAGTGCACCCGACTCGGTGTAAGATCATTTCAGATAACTTTAGACGGACACCGCCAACGACACAATCAGGTACGTTCTGTTTCCAAAGAAATCAGCAGCTACGATCGGATTATCACAAACATCAAATCCTGTCTGAAACACAAGCTCCATGTAACATGCCGTATCAATCTCTCGAAAGAAACCATTAACGATGATCTCGTACTTATCGTACAGGATTTTACCGACCTGACTGAAAAGGAAAAAGAATTGATTAGTTTCTCTTTTCATCAGGTTTGGCAAGAAGAAACTAATCTGAACAATGAAATTTTGAAAACCATTGAATACTTTAAATCAAAAGGACTGCAAACAAATTATGCACGATTCACCGATACCGTTCAATACTCCTGTTATGCGGACAAACAAAATCAGGCAACCATCAATTTCAACGGTGATGTTTTCAAATGTACAGCCAGAGATTTCAAAACAGAAAACAGAGAGGGAGTTTTAACTGACGAAGGAGAAATCGTATGGAATAAAAAATATATCGAACGGATGAATGCCAAATTCAAGAATCCACCCTGCTTGAAATGCACTATCATGCCCGTTTGCAACGGTTCCTGCTCTCAAAAAGCAATTGAAAACAAGGGTAAGGAATACTGCGTAAACGGTTTTGATGAAAAAAAGAAGATTGATGTTATCCTTGAAAAGCTGATTTACGCAATCAGCTGATTAGGCGCTGGGATTACATCTCCTTTCTGGTTGATTGAGATTAAACTAAACAAATGAAATTTATTCCACAACACGATTTAATGGATTGCGGTCCGGCCTGTATATCCATGATTGCAAGTCATTACGGCAAAACTTATGACATCCAGTACCTGCGCGAGAACACTTTCCTCACCCGTGAAGGCGTAACCTTGCTTGGCATAACGCAAGCAGCGGAGAAAATTGGTTTTTCTACTTTACCAACTAAACTTACACTTGAAAAACTGATTGGACTGGTCATTAGTTCACAAGTATCCTTACCCTGTATCTTACATTGGAACCAAAATCATTTTGTCGTACTTAGGAAAATCAGCAAGTCAATGTTTACAAACAAATATATATTTAAACTTGCCGACCCTGCTTATGGATTTATTTCGCTTAATCAACAGAAATTTGAATTCTCATTTCTAAGTGGTGACGAGGAAGGGGTGGTTTTATTCATGGAACCTTCAACTCAATTTTCAAAACAAAAACAGGATACGATACGGAAGCCTTCAATCAAATACTTGCTTAACTTCCTGAAACCATTCAAAAAACAACTCATCGCAATGATGGTGTTGCTGCTACTTGGGAGTGGTATCAATCTGACATTCCCGTTTCTAACCCAAAATCTTATCGACAAAGGGATAAATTATAAAGATTTGGATTTTATTACCCTTATCCTGTTTGCACAACTGGCTTTGTTTTTCGGATTGATTACTTTCGAAATCATCAGAAACCGAATTGCTTTAAAAACAGGAACAATACTCAGCATCAGAATCATTGCAGCATTTTTGAGAAAGATGCTTCGTTTACCCATCAAATTCTTCGAATCGAAAATGATCGGAGATCTTCAGCAACGCATTCAAGACAATGAGCGAATTGAGAATTTCATCACATCACAGACTATACTAACAGCTTTCTCTATCATCACATTCTCAGTTTATTTCGGCGTACTATGTTACTACGACATCAATATTCTGGCGATTTATTTGATTATGACCACCATTGCGATCTTCTGGTCGTTCTTCTGGCTACGAAAACGCAAAATTGTTGATTATTTTAAATTTCAGGAACAAAGCAAAAATCAAAGTTCCATCTATGAGTTGATTAATGGTGTTTCAGAAATGAAACTGAATCAGTTTGAAGAATACAAATGCAAGGAATGGGAGAATATTCAGCAAAAACTCTATAAAATTAACCTCAGGTTATTGAGAATAGACCAGTTTCAACATGCAGGATTTGAATTCTTCAACCAGTTTAAAAACATCGTGGTAACCTTCCTGGCTGCCTATCAGGTGGTAATTGGGCAAATGACCCTGGGCGAATTGATGGGTATTTCCTACATCATCGGGCAAATGAATTCTCCGGTAAACCAACTGGTCGTCTTTTTTCGTTCTCTGCAGGAAGCACGTTTATCGCTGGAACGTCTGAACGAAGTCCAACACAACCCGGACGAAGAACAACCTAATCAACTTCCCTTACACATTCAAGACACAAAACTACTAACACCCCTTGAGAAAGGAATCACTTTAAGAAATGTTTCATTTCAATATCAGGGCCCCCAGTCGCCATTCGTTCTGAAAAACATCAATTTATTTATACCTGAAGGTAAAATTACGGCCATCGTTGGGACTAGCGGAAGTGGAAAAACCACCCTACTGAAGTTGCTGCTGAAGTTCTTTTGTCCGGTTGAAGGTAACATTTTATATGATAAGGAAAATATCAACCGGCTATCTGCTAAGAGTATTCGTCAAAACAGTGGTGTAGTGATGCAGGATGGTTATATATTCTCAGACACCATCGAACGCAATATAGCGACAGGAGATGAAGATATAGACCCGGAGAAGCTAAAAACTGCAACCCAAACAGCCTTTCTTGACAATTATATTGACTCTTTACCTTTGGGTTATAAAACAAAAATCGGCACCGACGGGAATGGAATCTCCGGTGGTCAACGACAGCGCATCCTGATTGCCAGGGCAGTATATAAAAATCCGCATTATATTTTTTTCGATGAAGCAACAAGCTCACTTGATGCCGAAAGCGAAAAACACATCTATGATAACCTGCAAAAATTCTTCCACGGAAAGACTGTGATTGTCATCGCCCACCGCTTATCTACCGTAAAAAACGCGGATCAAATCATCGTGCTGAAAAACGGTATGATTACAGAAAAAGGCACCCATCAGGAACTTGTTTCCAATCAATCCGAATACTTCAATCTGGTTAGAAATCAACTGGAACTGGGAGAGTAATAGTCTACATCATATTAATGCTTACTCATCCATCATTATTGCTTCTTTTTTCTGAATTTACAAACACCCTTTATTTCATTTGTTAAGCATTTTAACAAATTTCATTTCACTTTCTCCATTTTTCTTTTGTAATTATTACAATTAAACATTCGTGCACATTTTTTTCAAATCAAAGCTCAAATGATTTGGAGCGAATTGACATTATGCATAATTTTGCATCAGTTAATAAACATTATGACAACAATAAAACATAAAAAGCTTACATTTTTCACCAAAATGCACGGAACCGGTAACGATTACATATATATTAACGGTTTTGAAGAGCACATAGAAAATCCATCCGAATTAGCTGTTCGATGGAGCGACCGACACAAAGGTATCGGTTCCGACGGGTTGGTTTTGATATTACCTTCGGAAAAAGCTGATTTCAGAATGCGCATGTTCAACGCCGATGGCTCAGAGTCGGAAATGTGCGGAAACGCCTCCCGGTGCATCGGCAAATATGTATTCGACAAGGGCATGACCAACAAAACCGAACTGACACTCGAAACCCTCGCGGGAATTAAAAAACTGCAACTCTTTCCGGGAAAAGACGGAAAAGTTGAACGGGTAACAGTAGATATGGGCGAACCAATTTTACAAACAAATGCAATCCCGGTAAGCACAGATAAAGAGATGATGATTAACGAAACAGTTAAGTTTCCATCCGGAAGAGCATACAACATAACAACCGTGTCGATGGGCAATCCACACGCGGTGATTTTCACCGGCAATATTGCTTCATTGGATTTACAGAAAACAGGACCGGAAATTGAAAACGCGGCGATCTTTCCAAACAGGACGAATACTGAATTTATCGAACTCGTTTCGTACGACAAGCTGAAGATGCGCGTGTGGGAAAGAGGATCGGGCGAAACCATGGCTTGCGGAACAGGCGCTTGTGCCGCAGCAGTAGCCGGAGTATTAAACAAACTAAGTTTCAGGAAAGTCGACATCGAGTTGCTCGGCGGCAACCTGACCATTGAATGGAAAGTGTCGGATAATCATGTATATCTGACCGGAGACGCAGTCACAGTTTTCGAAGGACAAGCAGAACAATAAAACAACAATAAAACACATCGTAAACAGAAATGGCATTGATTAACGAACATTTTATCAGGATTCCTGCCACCTATCTATTTTCAGAAATTGCACGAAGGGTTGCCGGATATCAGGAATCCAATCCCGAAGCCGGGATTATCCGCATGGGAATCGGAGACGTAACACTCCCCCTGCCGGACGCCTCGGTCGACGCGATGATAAAAGCCGCTGAAGAACAAAGAAATCAGGCAACATTTCGCGGATACGGACCTGAACAGGGTTACGCTTTTCTCCGCGAAGCTATTAAAACGAATGATTACGCAACACGTAATATTGATATCGAAACCGATGAAATATTTGTCAGCGACGGTGCCAAGAGTGACACCGGCAACATAGGAGATATATTCAGTACGCGAAACAAAGTGGCTGTGACCGATCCGGTATACCCGGTGTATGTCGACACAAACGCCATGGGCGGAAGAGCTGGTCAACCCGAAGCGTCGGGCAGCTGGTCCAACATCGTTTACCTTCCCTGCAAGGAAGAAAACAACTTTGTTCCGGAGCTTCCGAAAGAAAGAGTGGACTTGATTTATCTCTGTTATCCGAACAATCCGACCGGCACTACCTTAACCCGGGAGCAACTCGCCGTTTGGGTCGATTACGCTAGGGAAAATAAGGCCGTCATCCTGTTCGATGCAGCTTATGAAGCATTTATTACAGAGGAAAACGTTCCTCACAGCATATACGAAATACCGGGAGCCAAAGAAGTGGCCATCGAATTCAGGAGTTTTTCCAAAACAGCCGGATTCACCGGAACACGCTGTGCATACACAATCGTTCCCAAGCAATTGATGGCCTATTCGGAAGACGGCGAACAAGTGATGCTGAACAAGCTATGGAACCGGCGCCACACCACCAAGTTCAACGGAACTTCTTACGTGGTACAACGGGCAGCAGAAGCCACTTACAGCGAAGCCGGAAAGAAACAGGTAACGGAATTAATCGCGTATTACAAAGAAAATGCGCGCATCATCCGGGAAGGACTTGAAAAAGCTGGTTTGACTGTCTTCGGGGGCATCAATGCACCTTACGTTTGGGCCAAAACACCGGCCGGCATGAGCAGCTGGGAATACTTTGACTATCTGTTGAAAGAAAAAAATATCGTCACCACCCCGGGAGCGGGATTCGGTGCAAGCGGCGAAGGATACATCCGGTTTTCGGCATTCGGTAGTCGCGAAAATACCCTTGAAGCAATGAGACGCCTCGAGTAACAATCAATCAGTTAACGACTTTTTTCAGACGGTTGTTACAACAGGTTTTCATTCTATATATCGTTTTTTAAGGTTTTAGTTTTAATTAAAAATTTTCTAAAGGTATGAAAAAGATGAAAATTTGGGCAATCGCAATGATTGCAGTGTTAACAACAATGGGCGTTAAAGCCCAGAGTCTGGAAGTCGGAGCCGATGTTGTAAGCTCCTATGTATGGCGCGGAACAAAAGCAGCAGGCGCTTCCATCCAACCGGGTGTAACTTTCTCGACAGGAGGTTTCTCGCTTGGAGCCTGGGGGTCGGCCGCTATTGATAACGGGTTGGACGAAATGGACTTATTCGCAAGCTATGCATTTGATTTTGGCTTGTCAGTCGGTCTGACAGATTATTACTATCCCGGGGTAAAGTATTTCGACGGAACCTCACATGGTGTCGAATTAAACCTGGGATACGGTATTAAGGATTTATCTCTTGCCGGCAATTATATGCTTAACCAGGGTGCTGGCACAGCAGGTGGAGATATGTATTTTGAATTAGGTTACGCCTTTAAATCGTTCAGCATCTTTGCAGGTGCAGGTAACGGATGGCACACACCGGACGGAAGTTTTTCATTGGTTAATGTTGGTTTGAGCACGTCGAAAGACCTCAAAATAACCGATTCATTCACCCTTCCGCTATCAGGCAGTGTTATCCTGAACCCGAAAACGCAACAGTTTTTCATTGTTGCAGGGATAACCCTCTGATTTGGTTTCACTCCTGAACAGCAGGAATACAACGGATTTATTCAGTCAAATTTAAATTAACTGCCGGAAAAACATCAGCAGATGAATATCGGCTTAAAAAGAAAAGTTATGAAAAAAATTGAAGCTATTATCCGGAAAACCAAATTTGATGATGTCAGAGAAGCATTGGATGCTATCGACATAGAATGGTTTTCCTATTACGACGTGAGAGGCGTTGGTAAGGCCCGTCAGGGACGCATTTACCGTGGTGTGGTTTACGACACCAGCTACATTGAAAGAACTTTGATCAGCATCATTGTTCGCGACAAGAATGTGGAAAAAACGGTGAAAGCCATCCAGCAGTCAGCCTACACGGGTGAAATCGGCGACGGAAGAATATTCATCATCAATGTGGATGATGCAATCAGAATCCGGACAAACGAAAGAGGCGATATCGCGCTCTACAATGCCGAAAACGAGAAATAAACCTGATTACAAATTACAAAATTGAAAATTATGGAAGAAAATATAGTAGGCCTGCAGATAGGTCTTGACAATATGTGGCTGCTGATTGCCGGATTTCTGGTGATGTTCATGCAGGCGGGATTTGCGTTGGTTGAAGCCGGTTTCACCCGGTCAAAAAACACGGCTAACATCCTGATGAAAAACCTGATGGACTTTGCAATCGGATCAATACTTTACTGGGTAATTGGCTTTACCCTGATGTATGGCGATTCAATTGCCGGCCTGATCGGAATACCCGATTTATTCTTTATGAGCGATGGTTATGGCGATAACTACGCGGATTATTCAGACTTGTTTTTCCAAACCGTATTCTGCGCGACGGCAGCCACGATTGTATCGGGCGCCATGGCCGAGCGGACTGAATTCAAGGCATATCTGATTTTTACTATTGTGATTTCTGTGCTGATTTACCCGATTTCCGGTCACTGGACCTGGGGAGGCGGATGGTTAAGTCAACTGGGCTTCCACGATTTCGCAGGATCTTCTATCGTTCACTCGGTAGGCGCCTGGGTAGGTCTCGCCGGAGCCGCTGTTATCGGTCCCCGTATCGGGAAATACAACAAACAGGGAAAACCGAATGCCATTCCCGGACACAACCTCTTGTTAGGTGCGTTGGGTGTTTTCATCCTCTGGTTCGGATGGTTCGGGTTCAACCCCGGCTCACAGCTTGCAGCTTCAGGGACTGAAAACGCGGTAGCCATCGGGCACATTGCCGTAACCACCAACTTAGCCGCTGCCGCAGGCGCTATCGCAGCTATGATGGTTTCGTGGTTCCGCTACAGACGTCCGGAACTATCGTTCTCACTCAACGGCGCATTGGCCGGATTAGTAGCCATCACGGCCGGTGCCAACGTGGTCGACCCCGTTGGTGCAGTGCTTATCGGCACTATGGCCGGCATCATACTGCCTTTCGCGGTAGAGTTCTTTGATAAAGTAGTGAAAGTCGATGATCCTGTAGGTGCAATTTCCGTTCACGGCGTTTCCGGAGCCTTCGGAACCCTGATGGTTGGATTATTTTCCACCACCAACGGTTTGTTCTACGGAGGCGGATGGAGCCAGTTAGGCATACAGGCCATCGGCGTTGTAACCTTCTTTATCTGGTCGTTCGGCACAGGACTGATACTCTTCTTCATCCTGAAGAAAGCGAAAATACTCCGCGTTTCAAGACGTGTGGAAGAAGAAGGATTGGATATATACGAACACGGTGAAACGGCGTATAATTAATCAACCCCAAACACGGTGAAGTTCTTGAATTTAATCGTGTGTTTTTTAGTTTTATTGTTTCAGACAGGCTACTTCGTGAGAAATAGCCTGTCTTTTTAACAAATTTGCAAGAAAAGTATGTATCTTTGCAGATTAAAAAACTAAGAAAGACAATATTAAGATTTTATGCTTTATAACATATAATTCGGTTTTAATTCGGATTTGTAAGCAAAAAACGAAGATTGAATATCAAATTGACACATCTGGTTTTTAAATCAAACAATTAACAATAAAAATAATAATATAAATAACATTATTATTATTTTTGCAAAGAATAACTAACATAAAGTTAGCCATATCATATTTTTACATAACAATAAGATATTAAATAAACCACAAAATACAAAAATTATGTCATCACTCAGATTTAAAGCAGTAGAAGAAGCTTACAAGAAAAAAGCTTTATGTGTAGAAGCCCCGGGCGTACTCACATCCGACTATTTTGGTAAATACGTATTTAACCGCTCAACCATGGCGAAATACTTGTCAAAAGACACATTGAAATCGGTTCAGAATGCTGTGGATAATGGTGTGGCATTAGAAAGAGGCATTGCTGATCACGTGGCAGCCGGTATGAAACGATGGGCGATGGAAAAAGGTGCGACCCATTACACACACTGGTTTCAGCCGCTGACGGATGGAACAGCTGAAAAGCACGATTCATTCATCGATTACATCGGCGCTCCGGGCGAAGGTATTATCGAAGATTTCTCCGGGAAGCTCCTGGCTCAGCAGGAACCTGATGCGTCTTCCTTCCCCAGTGGAGGTATCCGCAGCACGTTCGAAGCACGTGGTTATACGGCATGGGATCCTTCATCTCCTGCTTTCGTTATGGATGACACACTGGTTATCCCGACCATCTTCATCTCTTACACCGGCGAATCGCTCGATCTGAAAGCGCCTTTGTTGAAAGCCCTGAACGCGGTTGACAAAGCAGCAACGGCCGTATGCAAGTATTTCGATCCAACTGTTAATAAAGTAGTTTGCTACCTGGGATGGGAACAGGAATATTTCTTAGTGGATGAAGGTTTGTATGCAACCCGTCCGGATTTGGCGCTGACCGGCAGGACCTTACTGGGTCACGAATCGGCTAAAAACCAGCAGTTGGAAGACCACTATTTTGGCGCTGTACCATCGCGGGTGGCTGCCTATATGAAAGACCTCGAATTTGAGGCTTATAAATATGGTATCCCTTTAAAAACAAGACATAACGAGGTAGCTCCGAACCAGTTCGAGCTGGCTCCTATCTTCGGCGAAGCCAACCTGTCGAACGACCAGAACCTGCTGATTATGTCGCTGATGAAGAAAGTGGCCCGTCGTCATAGCTTCCGTTTGCTGTTGCACGAAAAGCCTTTCGCTGGCGTGAATGGTTCGGGTAAACACAACAACTGGTCACTGGGAACAAACACGGGTGTGGGCCTGCTTACCCCGGGTAAAACTCCGGAAGAAAACCTGCAGTTCATCACCTTCTTAGTGAATACCCTGATGGCTGTGTACAAGAACAATGCTTTGCTGAAAGCGTCGATCATGACTGCTAACAATGCGCACCGTCTGGGCGCTAATGAAGCTCCTCCGGCCATTGTTTCAGCATTCCTGGGCTCACAGATTACCGCGGTACTCGACAAATTAGAAAAAAGCACTTCTGATGAGGCCATCGTGATGGACGACAAACAAATTCTGAAATTAGGCATTCCACATATTCCTGAAGTATTGCTCGACAATACCGACCGTAACAGGACTTCTCCGTTTGCCTTCACTGGTAACCGTTTCGAATTCCGCGCCGTAGGTTCTTCGGCTAACTGCTCTTCAGCATTAATCGCGCTGAACAGTGCAGTAGCAGCTCAACTGGAAGATTTCAAAGTTGCTGTAGATGCAAAAATTGCTGCCGGCGCTACCAAAGAAAAAGCCATCTTCGAAGTATTGAAAGAGTACATCAAAATTTCCAAACCGATTCGTTTCGATGGTAACGGTTACAGCGATGAATGGAAAAAAGAAGCTGCCAAAAGAGGGCTGGACTGCGAAACCAGCGTACCGGAAATTTACAAAGCTTATACAAAACCGGAAACAATCGCCATGTTTAAAAAAGTAGGCGTATTGTCGGAAAAAGAATTACATGCCCGTAATGAAGTAAAATGGGAAACTTACACGAAGAAAATCCAGATTGAAGCGCGCGTACTGGGCGACTTGTGTATGAACCACATCATTCCGGTAGTGACTAAATATCAGTCCTTGCTGCTCGATAATGTATACAAAATGTACGAAGTGTATCCAAAGGACAAGGCTGATGAACTTTCATCCATGAACAAATCGCTGATTGAAGAAATTTCAACCCGCATTTGCAAAATCAAAAACAACGTGGATGCCATGGTGGAAGCGCGCAAGATTGCGAATAAAATTGAACATGAATATGATAAAGCGAAAGCTTATCACGATGAGGTGTTCCCTTACTTTGACAAAATCCGTTACGACGTTGACAAATTAGAATTAATCGTCGACAACCAGATGTGGACACTGCCAAAATACAGAGAATTACTTTTCATCCGATAAGTCCACTTTTCTAAGCATCTATCTCTTTAACAGCGGAATATCCTGACCGGTATTCCGCTGTAATAAACAATAAAACAAATTGCACATGCAGTTTGACATGGGATTTCACACCCATTCACAGATTAAAGACATGAACATGAACCCTCTACAAATCAGCGAAATAGAACAGCAATCGCTGTACTCATTTCAAAACGAACACGATGCCTGCGGTGTTGGACTGGTGCTCAATCTTTACGGCGAGAAATCGCATGAGATTGTCGAAAAAGGTTTACAGGTATTGGAAAACATGGTACACCGCGGAGCCGAAAGCGCCGACAACAAAACGGGCGACGGCGCCGGAATCCTGGTTCAAATCCCGCACGAATTCATCCTGCTTCAGGGCATACCTGTACCAGCCAAAGGCAAATACGGTACAGGTCTTGTTTTCCTTCCGAGAGAAGAACAAAAAGCGGCTCTGTGCCTCAATGTAATCAAAGAAAATGTGGAGAAAGAAGGTCTGCAACTGCTGGCCATCCGCGATGTACCTGTTAACAGCGATATCTTAGGCGCTATCTCGGCTTCCAACGAACCACTTATCAAACAGGTTTTCATCACCGGCGCTACCAACCAACAGGCACTGGAATCGAAGCTCTACGTTGTCAGGAAAAAAATTGAACATGCCATCCTGAAATCCAACTTAGCCAAGGACAGAAGTTTCTACATGGTAAGTCTTTCCACCCGCCAGATGGTGTACAAAGGCATGTTGACTTCCCTGCAATTACGCGAATATTACCCGGATTTATCGAATCCGCATTTTACCAGTGGTATCGCGCTGGTGCATTCCCGTTTCAGCACGAACACCTTCCCGACCTGGGATTTGGCGCAGCCTTTCCGTTTGCTCGGTCACAACGGCGAAATCAACACCATCCGCGGCAACCGTTTCTGGATGGAATCGCGCGAAAGTGTGCTTAAATCGGACCAGCTGGGCGACCTGAAAGCCCTGATGCCGATTGTACAGCCCGGTATGAGCGATTCAGCTTCGCTGGATAACGTACTCGAATTTTTAGTGATGTCGGGCAAAAGTCTGCCACACGCCATGGCAATGCTGGTACCCGAAAGCTGGAACGACAAGAACCCGATTTCTGACAACCTGAAAGCTTTCTACGAATACCACTCTATGTTCATGGAACCGTGGGACGGTCCGGCTACCCTGCTTTTCAGCGATGGCCGCTATGCAGGTGGTATGCTCGACCGGAACGGTCTGCGCCCCGCCCGCTACCTCATTACCCACGACGACCTGATGGTGATTGCATCTGAAACAGGGACCATCGAATTCGAAGCCTCCCGCATCAAGGAAAAAGGCCGACTGAAACCGGGTAAAATGATTATGATTGATACCGAGAGAGGTGAAATCTACTACGACCGCGAACTCAAAGAAGGGTTGGCAAAAGCTTTCCCGTACAAAGAATGGTTAGACAAAAACCGCATCAATTTAGATCAAATATCATCCGGAAGAACGGTTAAAACCGACATCAGCAATTACAAAACCCTGCTGACTGCTTTCGGATATTCACGGGAAGACATAGAAAAACTGATGATCCCGATGGCGGAAGGCGGACAGGAACCTGTTTCGTCGATGGGCAACGACGTGGCTCTATCAGTTTTCTCCGACAAACCACAACGTTTGTTCAACTACTTCAGACAGCAATTCGCGCAGGTGACCAACCCACCTATCGACCCGATTCGCGAGGAACTGGTGATGTCGCTCACGGCTTACGTGGGCTCTGTACACACCAACCTGCTGGAACCGGCTCCCGAAATCTGCAAGATGGTAAAACTGAAAAGTCCGGTACTCACCAACGCACAATTCGACATCTTACTGCACCTGCAATACAAAGGCTTCTCCACGGCTGTGTTGCCCATGCTTTTCAAAGCGAAAGACGGCAAGAAGGGATTAGAGAAAGCAGTGAAAGAACTATGCCTCGCCGTTGAAAAAGCGGTGGATGACGGCAAAAACTACATCGTGCTCAGCGACCGCGGCGTGAATGGCGAAAATGCTCCCATTCCTTCTCTGCTGGCCGTTTCAGCCGTGCATCACTACCTGATTGACAAACGCAAACGCATGCAGACCGACATCGTGGTGGAAACAGCTGAACCGCGTGAAGTGATGCATTTCGCCCTGCTGTTCGGTTTTGGCGCCAATGCCGTGAATCCTTATCTGGCATTCTGCATCCTGAACAACCAAATCAAATCAGGCGATTTACAGCTTGACTTCCATACCGCGGAGAAAAACTACATCAAAGCCGTGAAGAAGGGCTTGCTGAAAGTGATGTCGAAAATGGGTATCTCTACCCTGCGGAGCTACCGTGGCGCGCAGATTTTCGAAGCCATCGGTATCTCTTCTGCTGTTGTCAACACCTATTTCAAAGGACTTGTTTCGAAGATTGAAGGTATTGATATGGAAGACATCGCCGCGGAAGTCCTGCAACCCCACCAATCTGCATTTTTCCCTGCTGAAGGGGAAGAACCGGGTTTGCTGAACCTCGGACAATACGCGTATCGTGTTGAAGGGGTGCAACATGCCTGGAATCCGGAAACCATCGCACGTTTACAAATAGCCACGCGGACCGGTAGTTATGAAAAATATAAAGAGTATGTAAAGGCGGTGGATGAAAAGGAATCGCCCATCTTCATCCGCGACTTATTAGAATACAAACGCAACCCGATTAGTATAGATGAAGTAGAACCGGCTGAAAAAATTATGAAGCGTTTCGTGACCGGCGCCATGTCCTATGGCTCCATCAGTCGCGAAGCCCACGAGGCCATGGCGATGGCGATGAACGTAATCGGCGGTCGCTCGAACACCGGCGAAGGGGGCGAAGATCCCGAACGTTATAAAAAACGCGCCGACGGGTTGAGTACCCGTTCTGCCATCAAACAGGTTGCCTCGGGCAGGTTTGGAGTAACAGCAGAGTATTTAGTCAACGCCGATGAAATCCAGATTAAAATCGCGCAGGGAGCAAAACCCGGCGAAGGCGGTCAGCTACCCGGACACAAGGTGGATAAAATCATCGCCAAAACCCGTCACTCGATACCGGGTATTTCGCTGATTTCTCCCCCGCCCCACCACGATATTTATTCCATCGAGGATTTGGCGCAGTTGATTTTCGACTTGAAGAACATCAATCCTACCGCCATCATCAGCGTGAAATTAGTATCGGAAAGTGGTGTGGGAACGATTGCTGCCGGTGTTGCCAAAGCCAAAGCCGACTTAATCCTCATCAGCGGAACCGAAGGAGGAACAGGCGCAAGTCCGTCGAGCTCCATCAAACACGCCGGTCTGCCGGTTGAAATCGGATTGGCCGAAACACAGCAAACGCTGGTTATCAACAACCTGCGCGGACAAGTCATCCTGCAAACCGACGGACAATTGAAAACCGGTCGCGATGTGATTGTATCCGCTTTGCTGGGCGCCGAAGAATTCGGTTTTGCCACCAGCGCGCTGATTGTACTGGGCTGTGTCATCATGCGGAAATGTCACCTGAACACTTGTCCGGTGGGTATTGCCACGCAGGATGCCGAACTTCGCAAACATTTCATGGGTCGTTATGAATACCTGATTAATTTCTTCCGTTTCTTAGCGGAGGATGTACGTGAACACCTGGCGGAACTGGGTTATCGTTCCATCGATGAGATTGTGGGACATGCAGAACTGCTTCAACGTAAAAAAGTAGAAGGTCCGGCTAAAATCGATAAAGTCGATTTATCCAGAATCCTCTATGTTCCGGCTGAAAACAGCACCATGGCCCTGCATCATGTAAAAAATCAGGAGCACAAGATACATTCGGTACTGGATGTCGAACTGATAAAAAAAGCGCTTCCTGCACTTGATTTGTGCATGCCGGTTGAGATTAAGAGTCCGGTGAAGAACACCGACCGTACCGTGGGCGCCATGCTTTCCGGCGAAATCGCCAAGCGATACGGACAAGCCGGTCTGCCGGATTCAACCATCCTGGCACATTTCACCGGTTCGGCGGGACAAAGTTTCGGAGCTTTCCTCAGCAAAGGAATTACCTTCAAATTAGAAGGCGATGCCAACGATTACCTCGGAAAGGGCTTATCAGGAGGAAGAATCGTAGTCGTACCTCCAACAGGTTCTACTTTCAGACCGGATAAAAATATCATTGCCGGCAACACGATGTTGTATGGAGCCACTTCCGGCGAAGTGTACATCAATGGTGTGGCAGGCGAACGCTTCTGCGTGCGTAACTCCGGTGCAACTGCCGTTGTGGAAGGAGCCGGTGACCATTGCTGCGAATACATGACAGGTGGACGGACGGTAGTCCTCGGAGCAACCGGACGTAACTTCGCCGCCGGTATGAGTGGTGGCGTGGCTTATGTGTACGACGAGAACGGCGACTTCGACTACTATTGCAACATGGAAATGGTAGAGCTTTCGCTGATAGAAGACAGCATGGACAGCAAAGAACTGCATGCCCTGATAACGAACCACTACAAATACACGCAAAGCGCGAAAGCCAAAGAGATATTGGACAACTGGCGCGACAATGTGGATAAATTCATCAAAGTGGTTCCGATTGAATACAAGAAAGTATTGCAGGAAGAGAAAATGGAAGCAATCAATAAAAAGATTGCGCAGGTTGAACGTGATTATTAATCAAACAATAAAACGACAATGGGAAATCCTAAAGCATTCATACATATACCCCGTAAAGATGCGGGTTACCGACCAGTCGCCGATCGTATCCACGATTTCGGGGAGGTTGAACAAACGCTGAACCGCGAAGACCGGAAATTACAGGCTTCACGGTGCATGGACTGTGGCATTCCTTTCTGCCACTGGGCTTGTCCGCTCGGCAACAAAATGCCGGAGTGGCAGGACCTCATCTACAAAGGAAAATGGAAAGAAGGGGTAGAAGTATTACACGAAACCAATAACTTCCCCGAATTTACAGGACGTATTTGTCCGGCACCATGCGAGAAATCCTGCGTGCTGGCCCTGCACGAAGCCCCTGTAACCATCCGGGAAAACGAAGCGGCAGTCACCGAAGTGGCTTTCCTCGAAGGCATGATCAAGGCACAACCACCCAAAACCCGCACCGGGAAGAAGGTTGCCGTGATTGGCTCGGGACCGGCCGGACTTGCTGCTGCGCAACAATTAAACAGAAAGGGACACACAGTGACCGTATTCGAAAAAGACAATGCCCCCGGCGGTCTGCTTCGATACGGCATTCCTAATTTCAAACTGAATAAAACAATCATCGACCGCCGCCTGGCTTTACTCGAAGAAGAAGGTATTATCTTTAAAAATAATACGGAAGTGGGTAAGGACATCACCGGCAAGGAAATCATGGCAACATACGACGCTGTTTGTATCGCCATAGGCGCCGGTCAGCCGCGTAACATCACCCCCGAAGGAAGAGACCTGAAAGGCATCTATTACGCGATGGAATACCTGAGTCAGTCGAACCAACTCATCATGGGCGAGCCCGTGGACGAAAAAAGCATCATCAACGCCAAAGGCAAACATGTATTGGTAATCGGTGGTGGCGATACCGGTTCCGACTGCGTGGGTACGGCCGTACGACAAGGCGCTGCAAAGATTACCCAAATCGAAATCTTACCGCAACCGCCGGCAGGTAAAAACCCGGCAACACCCTGGCCCTACTACCCTAACATCCTGAAAACGTCGAGTTCGCATGAAGAAGGATGTACACGTAGGTGGAGTCTGAATACCAAAGCTTTCAAAGGAAAAGATGGTAAGGTAACCAGCGTGTCGGTGGAAGAAGTAGAATGGGTAAACGAGAACGGCAAATTCAACATGGTGCCAACGGGTAAGACCGACACCATCAAAGCCGACCTCGTATTCTTAGCCTTAGGCTTCGTTCATCCTGTTCAGGAAGGCTTACTCAACGAGTTAGGCGTGCAGTACAGCGATCGCGGCAATGTCCTGGTCGACAAAAACTACCAAAGCTCCGTGCAGAAAGTCTTCGCCACAGGCGATGCCGCCATCGGGGCCAGTCTGGTCGTAAGAGCGATTGCGCTGGGACGGAAAACGGCGGAGAAGATTGATTTGACGCTGAAATGAGGGAATGACGTTGTAGTAGAGACGCGCTATAGCGCGTCTCAATAACGATAAACGCAAACGTAGAAACGCGCGATAAACGCAAATGTAGAGACGCGCGATAAACGCAAATGTAGAAACGCGCGATAAACGCAAATGTAGAGACGCGCGATAAACGCAAACGTAGAGACGCGCGTTAAACGCAAATGTAGAGACGCGCTATAGCGCGTCTCTACAACAACCAAAATGAAAATAAAAAACAAAAATTATGTGTGGAATAGTATGCGCATTTGATATAAAAACCGACAGCACGGTCTTACGTCCTCAGGTGCTGAAGATGTCGAAGAAAATCCGGCACCGCGGTCCGGACTGGTCGGGTGTTTACTCCGACGATAAGGCCATCCTGGCGCACGAGCGCCTGTCGATTGTCGACCCGAAATCCGGGAAACAACCCCTTTACAGCAAAGACGGCAAGTTGGTACTGGCCGTGAATGGTGAGATATACAACCACCAGGAAATCAGGAAGCATTTTGAAGGGAAATATGAGTTTATGACCCAATCCGATTGCGAAGTCATCCTGGCTTTGTACCGCGAAAAAGGCAAAGACTTTCTCGAAGACCTGAACGGCATCTTCGCCTTCGCGCTGTATGACGTAGAGAAAAACGTCTTTCTGATTGGTCGCGACCACATCGGCATCATTCCGCTGTATCAGGGATGGGATGAAGCAGGTGGCTATTATGTGGCTTCCGAACTGAAAGCCCTCGAAGGACATTGCGCTAAAATTGAGGAATTCCTGCCCGGGCAGTATTATTACAGCGAAGATGGCGCACCGGTTAAATGGTACGAGCGCGACTGGATGGACTTTGAAAACGTAAAAGACAACGAAACCGACATCGCCTTGCTGCGGAAGTCGCTGGAAGATGCCGTAGAACGTCAGCTCATGGCCGACGTGCCTTATGGTGTATTGTTGTCCGGCGGATTGGATTCCTCCATCATTTCAGCCGTGGCCAAGAAATTCGCGCCCCGCCGCATCGAATCGGGGAATACAGAAGAAGCCTGGTGGCCTCAACTCCACTCGTTCGCCGTGGGATTGGTCGGTTCGCCCGACTTAGCCGCTGCCCGTGTCGTAGCAGAACACATCGGCACCGTGCACCACGAAATCAACTTCACCGTGCAGGAAGGATTAGATGCCATCCGCGACGTGATTTACCACATAGAAACCTATGATGTCACCACCATCCGTGCCAGTACGCCCATGTACCTCCTCGCCCGCGTCATCAAATCGATGGGCGTGAAAATGGTACTTTCCGGCGAAGGAGCCGATGAAATTTTCGGCGGTTACCTCTATTTCCACAAAGCGCCCAATGCCGAAGAGTTCCACAAGGAAACCGTACGCAAACTGGGCAAGTTGCATCAGTACGACTGCCTCCGCGCCAACAAATCGCTGGCAGCCTGGGGTGTAGAAGGACGCGTACCTTTCCTCGACAAAGAATTCATGGATGTGGCCATGCGCCTCAACCCGACAGACAAGATGGCCGGTAAGGGCAAGATGGAAAAATGGGTGTTGCGCAAAGCCTTCGAGGACTACCTGCCCGAGAGCGTTGCCTGGCGACAAAAAGAGCAATTCTCCGACGGCGTGGGCTACAGCTGGATTGACACCCTGAAAGCCCTGACAGCAGAAAAAGTGACCGACGAGATGATGGCCAAAGTCAACGAAACCTTCCCCATCCATCCCCCGATGAACAAGGAAGAATACTACTACCGCACCATCTTCCACGAACATTTCGGTTCCGACTCCGCTGCCAAATGCGTACCTTCAGTACCTTCCGTGGCCTGCTCCACCCCGATTGCATTGGAGTGGGACGAAGCCTTCAAGAAAATGAACGACCCATCGGGAAGAGCAGTAGCGAGCGTGCATGAGCAGGCGTATGAGAAAAAATAGAAAAACCTTATTTCGTCAATACAGTAGAGACGCGATTAATCGCGTCTCTACTATAACACCGGCAACATACCGGTAGTGGCACACCAACACTACCTGATATGAGGTGCTTAGTGCAGTAGTGCACTATCACTTAGTGCACATGTGTACTATCGCTTAGTGCAGTACTGTACTACGACTTAGTGCACTACTGCACTAAGCACCTCATATTAGGCTACAACACACCAACACAGGGAGTATGCAGGCACATCCATACGAGGGGAATCACCTAACCACACAGGGAAGTGTAAAGCACCAAGACCTTAAACCCTCGGATGAATCACCACCGGCTGTGCATATTCGTAAATATTTGGTTTCTTGAGCAGACGGACGGTACCACCATAACAAGTGGTTATTTTCAGTTGATAAGTCCCTGCCACGAGCTCATCCGGCAGTATAAGCAACAGCGACTGCGGGAAATTATCGACGATATAATTCGCGGGGACCTGTATCACCTCTTTCGTTTCAGCATGGATAAAAAACACCCCGCAAGCCGGATGCTCTCCCGCTATTTTGAGGTGATTGCCAAAAATCTTCACCATCGACCTTTCAGTTATCTCCGCGCCCTGCTGGTTAGGCAGTCCGACACCCATGATACCTTTGTACACATTTTTATGGCGACCCAGTTCGATTTTAGTTTGCTCACCAGCTTTCTGCAGTTTTTTCCCGGGTATCGCCGAAATCACCACCTTGTTAATATCGCGATCAATCTCGTGGGCGCTGTTGGTCCCCGTGATCATCGCCCGCAGATACACCAACCCGGCATCGACATTGTAACCATCCGCCGCCAGTTCCATAGCTGTCTCGTGAAAGTTATTAACCAGAATCTCGATAGTTTCCTTACCAAGTGAGCCCCGGTCGGTCATCCGATCAATCACATCACGCATGCTCAACCGTCCTTTGTGCACCGCCACCGGCATAAACATATCCTTCATCGACTTGAATGGCTTCTGCCTGAAATAGGCTCTGATTGTTTTCTTCATATGTTGAGTTAAAAGGGTTTGGGAATTTGAGTGCAAAGATGGGAAAAAATGTGGAAGGTTGTATCGAATAAAGCAATATTTAATGTATGTTATTTAATCTCCGCGATTCTATTGTTATTATACATTTTTATGTAGTCGATATACAGCTAAGTGATTAAAAATGAAAGAAAATAACTTATAAATATCAATATTATGAAAATTATTTATAAGTTTGCAAATTGAAATTTCTACAGATGATAAGTTAACTGGATTGTTTAATACTGATGCGCGCACAAATGGACTTTCTTTTTGGTTGTGCGTGGGGTTTTAAGTCGTTGATTTTGGATAATACGAGATGAAGTTTTTTTTGGGGGGGGGATTTGTTGTATCTACAATGAATGTGTTTTTTTATTTAATCACTTTCAGACTGTTGAACTGGGACTAATAATTACTTGAAAATATGATCGACAGGGTAAACATACAGGGTATGTAATTGGAAATATTATTGAGTTGCAAACAATAATATGAGGAACTTGCATGTTGTGCGCTAACTATAAATAATTGACAAAACAACTATACAACTATTCATTTCTATTTATAAACATCCTAAAATCAAAACTATCATGTACGTAAATCCTACAATAATTGATGATCATTTAGAAAAATGGGCTATTACTAAAATTAAAGATTCATACCGATGGGGTATATTTTATTGGTGTCTACACAATGGATTTTTAATCGCGTCTTGGATACTCTCATTAGGAGTTCTAGCAGGTATTCCAATTCTATATCTTAGTGACAAACAATATTCTAGCGTGTGGAATATTTTAATTATTCTTGCAACAGGATTAGGATTAGTATTTCAGCTATTAGATGTAATACTTTATTTACGAGATAGAGCAGAGCGAGGCAGAAGAATGTCAGCTAATCTTCAATCTGCATTATTAAAATATCAGAGTAAAAGTATTACCAAAGAAGTTTTTATAATTTCAATATGTGATTACCTTAATGACGAATGGAAAGAAGAATCTTTTTGAAAACAATACTTTTAAGTAATGACAGTTGAACATAATGATACAATTTAGAAAGAGACCTTTTGTCAATTCACTCATTTAAATTGGCATAATTTAAAGACCTAAATACAAATTGGTTCTTATCTTTGGACGAAGCGAATTAAAAATAGAGTCCAAACGTAGAGGTTATAATGTAGGCTTCCCTCCTCAAAGTTCTATGCATGGACTAATGCCGGAAGAGGTAGAACTTAAAATGTAAAATTATAACATGTATTTCGCAAAATCTAATAAGCATTCAGCTACGACAAAATTATGGTCAACTTAAGAAAAAAGTCGCTAAATCCAAAAAAAAACGTATTTTTGTGCAAACGTAAAAAATATCATGATTCAGAAAGCAAAACCATTTATCAAATGGGTTGGTGGCAAGACACAACTCATAGAAACCATTGAAAAATTATTACCGGAAGACTTTCGAAATCAAAATAACATAACATACATAGAACCCTTTGTTGGTGGAGGAGCGGTATTATTTTGGATTTTGCAAAAATATCCGAATATAAAAAAAGCAGTAATCAACGACATAAATCCGGATTTAACAACAGCTTATAAAACAATAAAAACAAATCCAAAAGGATTAATAAGGGCACTTCGCTCGATTCAGAATGAGTATTTACCACTTACAGAGAGTGATCGAAAGGCATATTATTTATCAAAACGAGAGAAATTCAACACAAAATCACTCGAACCTGTTGAAAACACAGCATTATTTATTTTTCTAAATAGAACCTGTTTTAATGGACTTTACAGAGTAAACAGCAAAGGACTTTTTAATGTACCATTTGGGAAGTATGCAAATCCAACAATTTGCGATGAACAAACGATATTGGCTGATAGCGAATTACTACAGAAAGTGGAGATTCTGACCGGTGATTTTGAAGCAACATTGAAACACGCTGGTGAGAATAGTTTCTTTTATTTTGACCCACCCTATAAACCGTTGAGTGAAACTTCCAGTTTCAATTCATATTCAAAAGAGGATTTTAATGATAACGAACAAATCAGACTTGGGAAGTTTTGTCAAAGAATTGATTTACTTGGTCATCGTTTTATTTTAAGTAATTCTGATGTAAAAGGGAAAAATCCGCACGACAACTTTTTTGATGACTTATATAATGAGTTCGAAATAAACCGCGTTTATGCCACTAGAATGGTCAATGCAAAAGCTGATAAAAGAGGTAAACTTACAGAGTTATTAATCACAAATGGAAGCTATGAAAAAACTGTCAAAATTGCTTGAATTACCAAGCGATGACAAACTATTCGAGTATATACAATATAGCTTTAGAGACAAAATTACTACCTGGGATTACTTTGTAAACTGGAAAAAGGTTTTTGATAAGGTAAAACCAATTGAAAAAGAATTAAACCTGCTTAATTATTTAATTGGAAAAGAAAATATTGAGCAAGAAACAGCATTGCTTATCAAGCATTACCCCGGAGTTATTAAAGCTATTCCTTACCTGATAGCCTGCCGCGAAAAATCGTTTGATGTACTTATAGACGTCAAACAGTTTATTTCCAAACGTTTTGATTTTTCTTTAAAAACACCTACCGACGAGCAAATCAATGATTTGGCATCATTTGTTCTCCAAGCCGGATTAGCCGATATTCTCCGTAACAAACAAGTAAAGAATTTGGTTGACTACGCCATTGGGGTTGAAGTAGGATTAGATAGTAATGGAAGAAAGAACCGTGGTGGCACCATGATGGAAGGCATTGTGGAAGTATTTGTGGATGAATACTGTCAACAAAGTGGGGCTGAATATCTGGCGCAAGCCACTGCGGCAAAAATCAAAGCCAAATGGGGCATTCAAATCGAAGTGGATAAATCGTCACGCATCATTGACTTCGCAATAAATAAGAATGGCAAACTCTACCTCGTCGAGGTAAATTTCTATAGCGGAGGTGGATCTAAACTAAAATCGACAGCTACGGAATACTGCGAAATGTATAATCGTTACCACAGACAGGGCATTGAATTTATTTGGGTAACTGATGGTGCAGGCTGGAAATCCACATTAAAACCTTTGAGAGAGTATTTTGACAAATCAGATTATCTGGTGAATTTGGAAATGTTGAGAAATGGTATATTAGAAAAAATAATATAATTATCCGTAAGGCATCCCATACCCCGGAGGGGTAATATCTTCATAACCGTATGCAAGCGAAGCGTAGCTTACGGTCAGAAAGCCCTCCTGTATATACAACCCCGTAGGGGTCAGACATAAGTCTGTGTCTATGAAATTTCGTTTAATTAAAAACACGTTAAAGAAATGCATATTATGAATGGAGTGGATATAATCCCAAACATGAATGTCAAAGATAGAGTACTTCTAGCCACATTCCCAATAAATGGAAGTTTTGTTTTAGGTGTTTATCAAGGGACATTATCTGAGTTTGATTTACTATTAAAGTATAGACAGAGAATTGATGGTAAATGGAGTCGAATTCGAACACCAAAACATATACATTGGGCAGTTGATATTTTAATAAAACAACATGCTGAGAATCAAACAACAGAAGAGTTCCTTGATTTTTTAATTAAGATGTGGGATGAACAGATAATACCTATAAATAGTAATGCAGAAAGAGACACATTACTCAACGAAAAAACATTGCTTGACTCTGTGGAAAAAGATGCTCAAAATTATTCTAAATTAGCTAATAAAGGGGAGTATAGTATTAAGTTTCTAATACTTATGGCAAAACTACTTATGATTCAAGAAAAAACGAACTATGAACAAGCATACATGTTTAGAAATTTACTTGGTCAATTAAAGGAACATAAAGATTTATTTAAAATAATATCTACAGCAACTCATTCATAAATGATAATTTACAACAACATCAACTCAGAAATCGTAACATTCAACCCATTTGCTATTATCTGTATGTTAATCAAGGATGGATTTCGTTCTCCCCTTTCAACCATACCGATGTAATTTTTATGCAGTCCTGTTTTGTGAGCGAACTGTTCCTGTGTAAGTTTGTTTTTTGTACGTAGCTCTTTTACTCTGCTGCCAAATTGTGTTAAAATATCATTTTCCATACAAATAAAGACACTTATTGTGTGTTATTAAAAATGATTATTATTATCTTTGCACAAAAGTAACAAATTAACTCTTTTAACCAATTAAAAACATTAAATATGAGATTTGATAGACACGGTACAAGGAATATTAACGGAAAAATAAACTCCTTAGCTGATTATCTGGAAGTGGCAAGTGATTTGCAAATTTGGGATTATATGGGTCTTAAAGTCGAGATAGATCCCACGGTAGATTACAATAACAATAATGTTCTCGTTAGGTGGACAGATACTCTTGAAGGGTTCAACGACAGAATTATTGTTAAATCAATAGATGAGTTTAATCAACATTTTACTAAAATTGAATTATGATTAAACCTTTTTTCAAATCAACGGACAAAGAATTTACACTTTTACAAGGTGATAGTGTTGAACTTTTAAATCAATTTGATTTTAAGTTCGATATGATTTTTGCAGATCCACCCTATTTCCTGTCGAACGATGGGATTTCAGTACAGAGCGGTAAAATGGTAAGTGTAAACAAGGGTGAATGGGACAAATCGCAAGGCTTTGAAAAAGACAATGAATTTAACTTCAATTGGCTAAAAGCCTGTCATAGCCACCTCACCGACAATGGTACAATCTGGATAAGTGGAACTTTTCACAACATATTTTCGGTTGCTCAAATGCTGACAGAATTAGGATTTAAGATTTTAAACTGTATTACTTGGGCAAAAACGAATCCACCACCGAATCTTTCATGCAGATATTTCACTCATTCCACAGAGTTTATTATCTGGGCGCGTAAATCAAAGAAATCCTCACATTATTACAACTACGAATTAATGAAGGAAATCAATGGCGGCACTCAGATGAAAGACGTTTGGAGTTTGCCTGCCATTGCTCCATGGGAAAAATCATGTGGTAAACACCCAACTCAAAAGCCATTAGCCTTACTTACGCGAATTATTCTTGCTTCAACCAAACAGAACGCATGGATCTTAGACCCGTTTACGGGTAGCAGTACAACCGGAATAGCAGCTAATCTTTTAAACAGAAAATTCCTTGGTATTGACAGAGAAGAAGAGTTCCTGACAATATCAAAAAACAGAAAATTAGAAATTGAAAATCCACATATATTCGGGAACTACAAAAACAAACTGCGTGGATTTGACAATAAAAACCAACTGGAAATGTTTTTGGCAAGTGAACCGGGTGTTGAATATGAAAGAAAGCTTAGTTTTAAAAAAGCAACCTAAGAACTTTCATTGAAAAGAAGCGTATGAAAACGAGTAATCAAAATTTGATGACACTGGAAGAATTCAAAGTGAAAAACTACGGTAAACGAGGGTCAAAAAAGCGTGAAGAATTAGAGCAAGGATATGAAAATTTCAAAATTGGCGCATTGCTTCATCAGGCAAGGCTTCAAAAAGGCATGACACAGGAGGAACTTGCATCAAAAGTTGGCACAACAAAATCATACATTTCCAAGATTGAGAACAACACTAAAGAAGCCCGCATTTCGACACTTCAAAAAATAATTGAGCTGGGACTTGGTGGACATTTGGAGCTTTCAATCAAACTTTAATGCATTTTAAAAGGCTTAAACCTTATGCAAAGAACCAGCCTAAGCACCCATGCATTAGTTGAGTTTCTCAAAGCCAACAGGTACCAGTATTTTGATGTTTCGTTATTACTACATCACGGTTTACTGGCAACACATACTATATCGTTCAGAAAAATGCATATTTGGGATGAAGGAATTGACAACACAACCCTAAAATGGCAGAGGGATGAGTTTTTGGAGCATTATGAAAATGCGGTTTGGGTGATAAGTTGAAGTTGCTTTGGAAGCTTAATTGAAGAGGAGATTGCTTCGCTTTGCTCGCAATGACAGGAGGTTGCTTCGCTACGCTCGCAAAGACGGGCAAATAACCAAGTGCGATTTTAGAGCGGGTTGCCACGTCGCTCACTTTGTGAGCTCCTCGCAATGACGGGTGGTTGCTTCGTCGGCTTCGCCTCCTCGCAATGACGGGGTCATCGCACCCAATAAACACCCGTCGCCCCGGGTTTGCACAACCAATCATCTTTTTGCAGCGACGGGCGCTATAGTCCCCCGAACCGTCGTTGCAAATCGCTCAATAAGTCCGCAAAAGCCCGCGCGACGGATATATGACCATAATCAACGCACCGTCATTGCGAGGAGCTCACGAAGTGAGCGACGTGGCAACCCGCTCTAAAATCGCACTTGGTTGATTGCCCGTCATTGCGAGGAGCTCACAAAGTGAGCGACGAAGCAACCCGCTGAAAGTACGCACGAAGTTATTGTACCGTCTTTGCGAGCGTAGCGAAGCAACCTAACGATAGCCCTCACTTGGTGATTTACAATTGCGAAAACCTGTGATTTTAACATGCCAAAGTTCAATAAATGTAACTGTTAAACGAAATTATTACTAATTTTGGAGGAAATTTGAGTTAAATAAGCAGTCTCTCATTATGCCGTATAATAGGATCTGCATCTTGATATGAAGATAAAAAATTTTGATATAATTAAAATAGTAATATATCTATGACCAAAAAAACTGCCATAAAATTATTTAACGAAAAGCAGATTCGTACACATTGGGACGACGAGCAGGAAAAATGGTATTTTTCAATCGTTGATGTTGTGGGTGTATTATCTGAAAGCATTGACCCACAAGCGTATTGGAGGAAATTGAAGCAGAGGCTAAAAGAAGAAGGAAATGAAACCGTGACGAATTGTCACGCTTTGAAAATGCAAGCTGCCGATAGTAAAATGCGGTTAACTGATGTTGCTGATACCGAACAGCTTTTCCGGTTAATCCAAAGTATCCCATCGCCAAAAGCTGAACCCTTTAAAATGTGGTTGGCACAGGTTGGCCGTGAACGAATAGACGAGATTGAAGACCCCGAATTGGGAATAGACCGTTTAATGGAAACATACTTGCGCAAAGGTTACAGCAAAGAGTGGATAAACCAGCGTTTGAAAAGTATTGAAGTCCGAAAAGAACTAACCGACGAATGGGAAAACCGTGGTGTGCAAAAAGGACAGGAATTTGCCATTTTAACCGATGAAATTACCAAAGCATGGAGCGGTTATTCAACAAAGCAATACAAAAACCTGAAAAATCTAAAGAAAGAAAACCTTCGAGACCACATGACAAATTTGGAACTGGTACTAAATATGCTTGCAGAAGCTACAACAACAGAGATTTCTAAGGAGAAACAACCGAAATCATTCGAAGATAATAAACGGATTGCTCAACAAGGCGGGACAATTGCTGGAAACACGAGAAGAGAAATTGAAGAAAAAACCGGAAAAAAGGTGGTAACACCTCTGAATGCAAAGCAACTTGACAAACAGAAGAAGAACATAATAGACAAACAATGATTAGTAGCCTCGATGTTGTAAAATCCAAAGAAAGCAGAGTTCGATTTTGTCATCGCACCCAATAAACACCCGTCGCCCAAGACTTGCACAACCAATCATCTTTTTGCAGCGACGGGCGCTATAGTCCCCCGAACCCGTCGCTGCAAATCACTCAATAAGTCCGCAAAAGCCCGCGCGACGTATATATGACCATAATCAACGCACCGTCATTGCGAGGAGGCGAAGCCGACGTGGCAACCCCCTCTAAAATCGCACTTGGTTGATTGCCCGTCATTGCGAGGCGGCGAAGCCGACGAAGCAACCCGCTGAAAGTACGCACTTGGTTGATTGCCCGTCATTGCGAGCGTAGCGAAGCAACCTCCTCATAACCCGCACTCAGCTATTGTCCCTTTGCCCCCCTCTAAAATCATAATTGACAAACAAAAAAATTAAAAACAAGAGATCAATACATTTTTCGTATCATAATCAAATATAATCGTATCAAATCGTATCATTTCATACTTGTAAATTCAAATCTTAATCGTATCTTTGCGTATCAAATCGTATCAAAATGGAAAATAAAGTATATAATTTCAAACTGAATATCAATTGGAAACTGATTAACCTAATCAGTGAAATCGATCGTTTTGATGCAAATTGGACTGCCATTGAACGAAAAGAAGGACAAAGAAACCTCAAAGACTTGAAAAGCATTGCTACTGTACGAAGTGTAGGGGCATCAAACCGCATTGAAGGTAACACAATGAGCAATGAAGAAGTTGATGTGTTGCTTAAAAAAATTGATATTACAAAACTTAACGACAGAGATTCACAAGAAGTCGTCGGTTATTTTGAAGTCTTGGATTTGATTTCAGAATCTTACAAAAACATCCAACTTACCGAAAATCATATTAAAAGTTTACACAACAGTTTGATGAAATATAGTGACAAAGACCAATGGCATAAAGGTGATTATAAAGTACATAGTAACGCTGTTGAAGCCTCATTTCCGGACGGATCGAGACAAATCATTTTTCAAACTACCGAAGCGGGATTTGCCACCGAAGATGCAATCAGGCAATTGCTCAATTGGTATAATACAGAAAAGGAAGTTCACCCGTTAGTTAAAGTAGCATCCTTTGTCTATGATTTTTTAAGCGTTCACCCATTCCAAGATGGAAACGGTAGATTAAGTCGTTTGATTTCAACTTTTTTATTACTCAAGAACGGTTATAAATGGATCCAGTATGTGAGTTTTGAACACGAAATCGAAAACCGAAAAAATGAATACTATCAGGCTCTTAGGAATTGTCAGGCACAACGCCCCAACGAAGATGTGACCGTTTGGATACAGTTCTTTTTGAGTTGCTTGTCAAATATTCAATCGCAACTATTGGTGAAATTGAATCGAAGCGGTTTGGAAACACAACTTTCACCGAAGGAAAAATCAATTTATACAATTATTCAAAACCGACCCAATATTCAATCTAGTGAAATCTCCGAAAAATTGGCAATACCTGCACCAACCGTTAAACGCATTTTGTCTGTGTTGCTTAACAAAGGATTGATTGAAAAAGAAGGAAGCGGACGCAATGTGAGTTACACGATACTATAAAAACTACCAGCGGATATTTATTCCGATGAAAATAAACCAACAGCTGAATTGGAAAACTTGCACAACCATCATGCCCAACCACTACGCCATACAAATCACCGACCACTCCGACAAGGACTCATGTATCCGGGCTATCCTGAAAGGCGCTTATGCTGACTTATTCCCGGAACTCACAAACAAAACAGGCGTGCTGTTTTCCACTATCACGCTACGGAAATTAATACAAGAAGAATATCAGCATGAGCAAATGACCTTGTCGGCAATGGCCGGAAAAGACATCCTGACCAAATCGAGCGGGGAACAAATGAAGGTGCTGTTTACTTTCCTTTTATCGCTCCAACCTGATTTTATGATACTGGATAATCCGTTCGATTGCCTGGATGTCGCCTCCGTGAAAGCAATGAAAGAGAAACTGCAAAGCCTGTCGGCAAGCATGCAGTTTATACAAATTTTCAATCGTAGAGCTGATATATTGTCTTTTATTACACAGGTAATCGAGGTGGAGGATAATCAGTTTTCCACCATTCAGACCATGGCAGAATATCTGGCGAAGCAAACTGAAACCGCGACAACCAATGTTTATCAAATACCTGCCAGTCCGCATGCATACGATACCATACCCGAAGTCCTCATCGAAATGAAGGATGTAAACGTGTCGTACCATGAGAAAAAGGTATTGCGAAACATCAACTGGAAAATTCAACGGGGTGAGTTCTGGCAGTTGGTGGGTCCCAATGGTTCGGGTAAGACGACCCTGTTGTCGATGATTTATGGCAACAACACCAAGGCATACGGACAAGAGATTTACATCTTCGGCAGAAAGAAAGGTTCGGGAGAGAGCGTGTGGGACATCAAAGAGAAAATCGGCTATTTTGCGCCGACCATCACCGACTTCTTCAGCAGAAGGAACACGGTGTTGCAAATGTTGGTATCCGGACTGTACGACACGGTCGGACTCTATCAAAAACCCTCCCATCTTGAAAAGAAAACAGCGGAAGAATGGTTGCAGGTTATTGGATTATTTGACGAAAAAGATGCTCCCTTTCAGCAGATATCGCTGGTAAAACAGCGCATGGTGTTAATCGCCCGGGCGATGATAAAACATCCTCCTGTACTCATTCTCGATGAGCCTTCGACCGGCCTGAACGACCAAAGCGCGGCACTGCTTTCCCAACTGATCAATAAAATTGCCAAGGAAACCAACACAGCCATCCTGTATGTATCGCACAGAAAAGAGCCGGGTTTGTCGCCTGAGCAGGTGTTGGAATTGCATGTAACGGAAGAAGGGTCGGTGGGAGTTACGAAATTTTTTGATAGCTTTGCAGGGTGATTAACCTGCGTTTATGATGCAAACAATCGGACAATTCAACGACAGCTACCCTCCTATTATCGACGGCGTAGCGATTACGGTGCAGCAATACGCCCGCTGTCTGCACAACAAGGGCGAACAGGTCTGCGTGGTGACACCCAAAGCACCTGATTACATCGATCAGGATCCGTTTCCGGTGTATCGTTATCCATCCGTGCCGCTTATCAACAGGGAGCCATATCGCCTCGGACTACCCGACTTCGACCTGACATTTCAGTCCAAACTTGAAAACATCCCGTTCTCATTGGTTCATGCCCATTGTCCGTTTACCTCCGGACTGCTGGCGCTGAAAATTGCACGCGACAGGAAAATTCCTTTGGTAGCCTCTTTTCACTCCAAATACAAAGATAATTTCGAGCAATCACTGCACTCCAAAGCCATCATCAAACTGATGCTACTGGAACTGGTCTATTTTTACAACCAGGCCGACGAGGTGTGGATTCCGCAGGAAGCAGTGGAAGAAACATTGCGGGAATACGGCTACAAGGGCAAGGTCGTAGTGATGAACAACGGGAATGATTTCAGTACAGAAACTGAACCTGAACTGCTCCAAAAAATCGCCCGGCTGAAATTACACATCCCGGAGGATGAACTGGTATTTCTGTATGTCGGCCAGCTGGTATGGGAGAAAAACCTCCGGTTTATCCTCGAAGGACTGGCACAATACAACCAACCGTTCAAGATGTATTTCGTGGGTACCGGTTATGCCGCTGAGGATATGAAAACCCTTGCTTCCACGCTGAATATTAGCGATAAGGTGTTTTTTACCGGAATGATTACCGACCGGAATGTATTGAGGGATTATTACGCGGCAGCCGATTTATTTCTATTTCCTTCTTTGTACGACACATGGGCATTGGTGGCCAGGGAAGCCGCTGCATTATACACACCATCGCTCATGATACGGGGTGCGACTGCAGCCAGTCAGATTACTGACAATCACAACGGATTTTTGGTCAACGACAACCCCGTTTCGCTGGCACTTAAACTGAAGGAATTAGCACTTCAACCTGAACTTTTGAGAAGAACCGGCCTGCAAGCAGCACGAACACTGACCAAATCATGGGAGCAGATTGCAGAGGAGGTATTGGAGCGGTATAAGCAATTGATAAAGATGAAAAGATAATTAAGCGTTCATATTATACCTTCAGCATAATCCCTTTACCTTTTACAGTAATAATCTGAATAGAAGTATCATGCACAAGATATTTGCGTAGTTTAGACACAAACACATCCAAACTGCGGGAATGAAAGAAATCGGCATCTCCCCAGAAATAGCTGAGTAAGCTTTCACGGGAAACAATGGTATTTTTACTTTCATACAAAACCTTTAAAATATCCGCTTCCCGTTTGGTAAGTTTCTGCTTTTGCGTATGTAACTCTAAAGTATCTTCGCAAATATCGAATTTATAATTTCCAATAAACACACAACTACCGGCATCGTTGATGATATTACCCCGGTTTTTCTGAGCTCGTTTCAATATAGCTTGTATATGCATGTGTAATT
>JAKIYP010000125.1 GCA_022708505.1 Bacteroidota bacterium | reverse complement strand
TTTCTCCTGTAACGGGCAACATGGTAAACAAGCGGGAACATCAGGTCGGAGAATACATACAACACCCGCATCGGGAGCCAGGAGACGGTCCAGATCAAAGCATAAAAAATATAATACATCTGATTAAGAATAAATACTAATTGTAAATTCCAATGGACTTACCATATTCATATTCACCTTCCAGTATCAGGCTGATTTCGTCATCGGTAATTTCCATTTTATCTTTCTTAGCACATTTCTTCAAATACAAGAACATATCTTCTTCATCGATGTTAGCTTCTTCGGCAGTATCTTCCTGTATCAAACCTTTTTCGTCATAATACTCGTAGATTACATCCAATACATATTCCACCTTGGTGTCGGAAATGGTAGCCCTCGAAGCAGCGGGGATATGATTCAGGATAAACTTAACGGCTTCATCTTCATCATAAACCAGCAAATCGTCTTCTTCTGTTTTCATGTTGTATGGGTTTAAAATTTACAATTCAAAGATACAGTTTTTCTGATGAATCCATACAACACATCCATAAAAAAGTCAGGAAGTTTGAATATTCATTCGGGAAATTTTAAAAAAAAAGCTTATTTTTGAACAAAAAAGTTCTTGTGATAAGAACAAGTATCAATCTTTGTAATAAAAGACAACCATGAAAGTAGGACTAATTGGCTTTGGCAAGACAGGCAAAGCAGTTGCTTCGGCAATACTTAAACACCATGATTTTGAATTGGAATGGGTACTAAGAAAATCACCCAAACAGGAAGACCGGTTAATTGCTGACATCCTTGAAATCGATTGCAACAATCAGGGTCGTGTATATTCTTTGCACAATCATAAAATCGAACCTTTTCTCGACGCACATCCGGTAGATATCATCATTGATTTTTCTTCTGAAAGCGGCATCTTCACATACGGGAAAGCTGCCGCGCAAAGGAAAATTAAAATTATTTCTGCCGTTTCACATTACAACCACGAACAAGAGGCATACCTGAAACGTTTAGGTGAATACACAACGGTTTTCTGGTCGCCCAACATTACCCTGGGAGTCAACTACCTGATTTTTGCAGCGAAGGTATTGAAGAGTATTGCTCCTTTCGTGGATATTGAAATCGTGGAAGAACATTTCAAACACAAGGACGGTGTTTCCGGGACTGCCATTAAAATTGCAGAAGCACTCGGGTTAAAGAAGTCGAAAATTAATTCGGTTCGTGCCGGTGGTATTGTAGGCAAACATCAGGTTATCTTTGGCTTCAAATACCAGACTATCAGACTGATTCATGAATCCATATCAAGAGAAGCTTTCGGAAACGGGGTAATCTTTGTGGCCGAAAACATAATAGAAAAAGAAAAAGGATTCTATCAGTATGAAGATATTTTCAAACCATTTCTTTCTGACAAAATATGATAACAATCAAAACATTCACATTCAACCCTATACAGGAAAACACTTACGTAGTACACGATGAAACCGGAGAAGCAATTGTTATCGATGCCGGTTGCTACTTCGAAAATGAAAAGAAAGCATTACAGTCATACATCGATGACAATAAACTGAAATTGGTTAAAGTTCTCAACACCCACCTGCATTTCGATCACCAGTTCGGCAATAAGTTTTTATTCGACACCTACGGAATTGCTCCCGAAGCACATGCTGGCGATGAATTTTTACTCAGAAGGGTGGTGAAAGGCGCTGTAATTTACGGATTCCCGGTACAGGAAGATGCACAACCCATCGGGACCTACCTGCAGGAGAACCAGGAAATCAGCTTTGGGAATACTATACTGAAAACCATTCATGTGCCGGGACACAGTCCGGGACACCTGGTTTTTAATTGTGAAAAAGAGTTGGTTTTATTTGCAGGAGATGTTTTGTTCAGAGGTTCTATCGGTCGCACCGACCTCGAACAAGGTGACTATGGAACGTTGATCCGCAATATCACTGAAAAGTTATTGATTTTGCCGGATGAAACTGTGGTATATCCCGGACATGGGCCTTCAACCACCATAGGAGATGAAAGGGTGTCGAATCCGTATTTATAATTTCATCATTGAGGTTCAGACCTGTCAGATTTTTAAAACCTGACAGGTCTTGTATTTAATTATACGGTCTATTTTCCCTGATGTATCCTATTACCTCCGGACTTAACCACCGCGAAACATTCTCGCCCTTCTGAATCAATTCCCTTATTTGAGTAGAAGATATATCATAATAAGGTGTATCCAACAACTGCATTTGTGGATAGACATCAGCAACGGTTGAGAAATCATAACCTTTTCGCGGATATACATATACGGGATAAGTCTCAAGCAACTCCTGGTAATTTTTCCATTGATCGAAGATCACAGCGTTGTCGCTCCCGATCATCAACGCAAATTCATGTTGGGGATATAATTTTGTCAGTTGATGCAGGGTGTCAATGGTGTAGGACGGCACAGGCATGGTGAATTCCACATCCGAAGCTTTCAGTTTCGGATGTCCGCTGATAGCAGCAACGACCATGTCTAACCGGATAAATTCATCTAATTGTGATGCCGGATCTTTCAGGGGATTACAGGGTGAAACCACGAACCACACCTCATCAACCAATTGTTTATCAATCAGGTATTCAGCCAACTTTTGATGACCGAGATGAATAGGATTAAAAGAACCGGAATAAATGGCAATCTTCATGTTTTTCTATCGCAATATAGATAAAATTATGTTGCAAAAGTATCAAAAATCAGTTATCTTTGCTCAACTTTACACCAAAGTTTAACAATTTGGTGTACAAAACACACCCGATATATGAACATCACCGAACGCTTTCTCAAATACGTCAGTTTTCACACGACTTCTGATGACAGCACCAATTTAACGCCAAGTACTCCTGGACAAATGTTTTTCGCCCAATATCTGGTTGAAGAACTCACGGCAATCGGTCTCACCGACATCACGCTCGACAAGAATGGTTATGTCATGGCAACTTTACCAGCCAACACCGAAAAGAGCATTCCGACCATCGGATTCATTGCGCACATGGACACCAGTCCCGACATGTCGGGCAAAAACATCAAACCTCAGATTGTTGAAGACTACGACGGGAATGACATTTTATTAAATGAAGAAAAGGTAATCGTGCTGGAAACTTCCAAATATCCTGAAATTACGCAGTACAAGGGACAGGATATCATCGTGACCGACGGCACCACCCTGCTGGGAGCCGATGATAAAGCCGGCATTGCGGAAATCGTCACAGCCATGGAATATCTGATTGCCCATCCGGAAATTAAACACGGTAAAGTCAGGATAGCTTTTACCCCGGATGAAGAAATCGGGCAGGGCGCTCATCATTTTGACGTGGAGCAATTCGGTGCTGAATGGGCTTACACGATGGATGGGGGTGAAATAGGCGAACTGGAATTTGAAAATTTCAACGCTGCCGCTGCAAAGGTTACGTGCAATGGAGTAAATGTACACCCCGGCTACGCAAAACATAAAATGAAGAATTCCATACGAATTGCGCACCAGTTTATTTCCATGCTCCCCCGTCACGAGACTCCTGAACATACAGATGGTTACGAAGGTTTTTATCACCTGATGAGTATGGAAGGCAGCGTTGAAAAAACTACGCTGAACTACATCATCCGCGACCACGACCGCGATCGTTTCGAGCGACGGAAGAAAGAAATGCAGCATCTGGTTAACAAAATAAACGCGGAATTCGGAGAAAACACGGCCACCGTAGAACTCAAGGATCAGTACTACAATATGCGTGAAAAGGTGGAACCTTTGATGCACATAGTTGATCTTGCTGCAACTGCCATGAAAGAGGTGGGTATTACACCCAACATTAAACCGATCCGGGGTGGTACGGATGGTTCA
>JAKIYP010000124.1 GCA_022708505.1 Bacteroidota bacterium | reverse complement strand
TGCCACATCTTTTTAATTTTTGGCAATGAAGATATAAAAATCAAATCGTTGAAAAATTATTGTACTGTATAACTCTATATATTAATATGTTACGAGATTATTTTAAATTTAAACGGGACACTAGTGATAAAATAAATAAATGAAAATCGGAATATTTCGCGTAAAAATATTCCGATTCAACAATAATTGCTTATAAGCTATGTTGTAATTTCATTACAGTCTGTTCAGCACCTGTCTGATTTTCTCATAGGTTTTAATGGTATTGGGAACCAAAGGCAAACGTAACTTATTATGGATGAAACCCATTACTGCCAGCATACTTTTCACTCCGGCAGGATTTCCTTCTACAAACAGGAGTTCAATCAACTCAGTGAAACGATGATGAATATTTCTGGCATTATGATAATCACCCTGCAAAGCCAGGCGTACCATACGACTGAATTCCTTCGGGAAAGCATTTCCAATCACAGAAATAACCCCGACAGCACCAAGTGTGATCAAAGGAAAGGTAATACCATCATCACCTGAAATTACCATAAAATCAGCCGGTTTATTTTTTATGATATCATCAATCTGACTAAAGTTTCCGGAAGCCTCTTTAACGGCACATATAGCCGGGAACTCGTTTGCCAGACGAAGTGTTGTTTCCGCTGTCATATTCACGCCGGTTCTTCCCGGAACATTATACAAGATTAACGGAACCGGTGAAACAGCAGCAATTGCGGCATAATGCTGATATAACCCTTCCTGTGAGGGTTTGTTGTAATATGGTGTTACCGAAAGAATCGCATCAATTCCGGTCAGGTCGGTATGTTGTACTTTCTCAACTATTTGTTTGGTATTATTACCTCCGATGCCGTAAACGATGGGAAGACGACCATTATTAATATCCACTACAAAACGTTTGATTTCTTCCTTTTCAGCTTCAGTCAGCGTCGGGGTTTCTGCGGTTGTTCCACAAACAACCAGATAATCAGTACCGTTTTTAATTTGATGCTCCACCAATCTTGCCAGTGAATCAAAATCAATCGTCTCATCTTCCTTAAACGGGGTTATCAGTGCAACACCCATTCCTTTCAATTTGCTATGTATCATTGGTAAATAGTTCTTTTCGGGTACAAAAATACGTTTTTAATCGTTAGTTTGTATGTTTTTCAGATAAAATAATATCTGTTTATATAAAAAAGAATATTCCAAATCGTCGGGCTGTATTTCATTTTCTTTTAAATGAGATTCAAGGTCAACTGCAAAGTCATATAAATTCACTTCCGTTTTTTTCATCCCTGCCTTACATTTTGCATTGGCATGCAACACAATATAATCCAAGGCAACGAATCTTTTAGTCGAAATATCTATCAACAAATCATATTCCTGACGGATTAACTCCTGAATCAGTTGTTCATGAGGTTTTTGAAATATTCCAAGATCTTTTTGGTTCAAGATTCTATATTCTGGGTAGGCTGGTGAAGTGATATTTTTCTTCTCAACATATCCCCATGCAGTTACCTTCTTTCCATCAGCAGTTAAAGACTGAATAATTCTTTTTGTTTCCGGATTCTTCTCTGAATAATTACTCTCGAATAACAACAATATTGTTTTTGCTTTATCGTAATTTACGAATTGCTTATTCCGTATTTCGTTCTTCAGGTGCTTTCTGACCCTTTTATTGAAAATATAATTAACTAACTGCCCTGCCATAATATTTGATTAAAAAAGCGTTCCCATTTGTATATTACCCCCTTCTTTTTCTTTCTGAATAAGTTTCAGAAACTCATCCTCATTCAATAATTGAATGCCGAGACTTTCTGCTTTTTTAAGCTTTTCGGGTCCCATATTTTCACCGGCCAGGATGAAAGAAGTTTTTGATGACACACTACCGGCATTCTTGCCGCCATGTTGTTCAATCATTTTTTTATATTCATCCCTGGAGTAATAGCGGAAAGTTCCACTAATGACAACCACTTTATCTGCCAGTTTATCTGATTTCTGCAACAGTTCGTCTTCAGAAAGCGACATTTGTAGTCCGTACGACTTCAAGCGACTGATTATCTCTCTGTTATTTTCATCAGCAAAATAGCGAATTACACTTTGAGCAATTCTGTCGCCAATTTCATCAACCTGTACCAAAGCCTCATATTCAGCATGCTCCAGACTTTCGATATCCCGGAAAGCATGAGCAAGTTTCTTTGCAACTGTTTCACCGGCAAAACGAATTCCAAGTGCAAAGATAACCCTTTCAAAAGGAACTTCTTTTGATTTCTCACATGAAATTTTAATATTTTGAGCTGACTTGGGTCCCAGTCTTTCCAATCTGGCCAAATCAGGTACCTTCAGGGTATAAATATCCGCGATATTCTTCAACAGACCATTTTCATATAACAGGTTGATGGTTTCACCGCCAAGTCCATCAATATTCATGGCTTTTCTGTTGACAAAATGCTCAATTCGTCCTTTAATCTGAGGAGGACAAGCATTCTCGTTCGGACAGTAATGAGCAGCTTCTCCTTCGTAACGAATCAGTTCTGAGCCACATTCAGGACATTTTTTAATAAACTGAACTTTATCTCCAATCATGAATCGCTGATCAACAGCCACCGCTGTTATTTTAGGAATGATTTCGCCTCCCTTTTCGACATAGACCATATCACCGATGTGCAGATCAAGGGATGCAATGATATCAGCATTATGCAAAGAAGCCCTTTTAACGGTTGTTCCGGACAACAAAACCGGATCAAGATTAGCAACCGGAGTTACAGCCCCGGTGCGACCAACCTGATAAGAAACCGAATTAAGTCTGGTTACCGCTTTTTCTGCCTGGTATTTATAAGCTATTGCCCAACGCGGTGATTTAGCGGTAAAACCGAGCATTTTCTGTTGCGAGAATTGATTCACCTTAATCACAATACCATCGGTGGCTACCGGTAGATTTTTTCTTTCTTCATCCCATACGCGTATAAAATCAAACACTTCGTCAAGCGATTTACAGACACGTATCGCATCGGAAATTTTAAAGCCCCATGAACTGGCAGCCAGCAAACTATCAAAATGTGTGGTAAAAGGTAAATTTTCACCCAACACACTATATAAGAATGAATCCAGTTTTCTGGAAGCAACAACTGCTGAGTTTTGTAATTTCAGCGTACCTGAGCCTGCATTTCTGGGATTGGCGAACAAAGGTTCTTCCTGGGCTTCCCTTTCTTTGTTTATTTCATCAAACACAGCCCAGGGCATCAGAATTTCACCTCTGATTTCGAATTTGGAAGGAAAATCACCATGTAGTTGAAGAGGAATACTGCGAATAGTCTTTACATTAGCCGTCACGTCATCACCTTTCACACCATCACCCCGTGTTACGGCTCTTTGCAACAAACCATTCTCATATATAAGGGAAATAGAAGTACCATCATATTTGAGTTCACATACCAACTCGAAGTCTTCATTCAACGCTTTCTGAACCCGTTGATAAAAATCAGATACTTCCCCTTCAGAGTAAGTATTTGCAAGCGAAAGCATCGGATATTGATGAGTAACCTGATTGAATGAAGTTGTGATATCACTCCCTACGCGTTGTGTGGGAGACAAAGGATCATAGAATTCCGGATATCTACTTTCAAGATCCTGAAGCTGCCTCATTTTGGCATCAAATTCGAAATCAGATATGGTGGGGCTATTCAACACATAATAATTATGATTATGTTGATGAAGCTCCCGGCGCAACGAGTCAATTTCCTGACGTGTCATATAATTCCTTTGTTTTTGCAAAGATAATATATTTTCATCGCCCATACCACTGATTCGGCTTATTTAGTAGCAGAAGAAAGGTCACTTGACGACCAACTTGCTTTCCTCAACTTGCTTTTCAACTCAGACTTTCGTGCACAAAAAATCCCGACCA
>JAKIYP010000046.1 GCA_022708505.1 Bacteroidota bacterium | reverse complement strand
GGTTTGATTCTCTTTTTTATTCCAACTAAAGAAAATGGAATTGAATTTTCAACATTTGAGTCCGAATTTCCCAAAATCGCTGCATAATCAAAAAAAGAGAGACTGCCCTTTTGAGACAGCCTCTTTTTTCACTAAAGTTGTTTGTTGCAATCAAGTTATTAATCAAGTTATGGGGTATTGAGTGTGCTTCATCTTCTCACTAAAGTTGTTAGTTGCAATTAAGTTGGGAGTCAAGTTGGGGATAGGTGGGACGGTGCATGTTCTCTCACTAAAGTGGTTTGAGAGAATCAAGTTCGAGATGAAGTTTATGTGATAATAAAGAATCAACTCCGTTCAACAAACGAGCACTTAATTCTTAACTTGATTGTGACAAGCAACTTCAGTGAGAAGATAAATCCCTAAGACTACCCCAACTTGATTCCCAACTTGATTTAAACAAACAACTTCACTGCGCTGCATCTGCCGCACACCTGAAGCCAATATTAAAAAGGGATGTCTCTGCTGTGTTTTGTCCGCGAAAGGTCGTGGTGTAACTTCTTTCTCCGTTTTGGTCATAAAAGAATGATCCGCCGCGGATGACCTTTACCTGCGGATCTGCCTGCTGATATTCAGGATTGCCGGGATAAGGCTTATAGATGTCCTGACACCAGTTCCATACATTTCCTCCCATGTCGGTCATACCCGCTGCTGTTGTGCCATAATATCCAACCGGCGACGTGTAAAGGAAGCCGTCTGTTTCGTTTTTGTCAGCCGTAGTTGCTCCCTGCCAGGTGTTTGCCATGTATTTGCCGTTCATTACAAGTTCATTGCCCCAACTAAATTTGTCATTCGACTTCCCGCCGTTACGGGCTGCATATTCCCATTCGGCTTCTGTAGGTAAACGCTTGCCTGCCCAACTGCAATAAGCCTGTGCATCATTCCAACTGATGTGTGTAACCGGATGGTTTGGTTCTGCCCGGGTTGCATCTCTACCTAAAGGATATAACCAGTATGCTCCTTTTTTTAATTCCCAGCTTTGAGTTGCGAAATTGAATACACCGGAATCACCAAATTTTTCAGCATCTGTTTTGAAACCTGTTTCTTCCACAAACTGCGTGAATTCAGCCACGGTAACCGGACTTCTATCGATTCTGAATGATGAAATTTGTACCTGATGTACAGGTTGCTCAGATGGCGTGCCATTGTTTGACCCCATCATGAAACCTCCTCCCTTAAAATAGACCATGTTTTCAGAGGTTTTTTGGGTGTGCTTGCTTGTGCCGGTTATGTCTCCGGAAGGCGATTCTTTTTTGTTTTCTGAGCTCGATTGGCAGGCAGTTAGTACAAATGTCAGCAAGATGCAGGTAAATAGTCTCATGTGATTTTTATGTATTTAAAAGGAGTTTTTTTATGAAAACAAAGTTAAGGATTATTTTGTATTTATAATCATTGTTGTCCGGCAAACATTTTACAACATAGATTTCTACCTTCGGTCGAAATGACAATCATGCTAAATCAATATAAGAAGCTGTTATATAATCAGCCAGGTTTGGTTGTGTGCGCATTTTTGCGTACTTTTGCAGGCTGTTTCATTTGAAACAAATAGCAGGATAAATTATTTATAATGGGAAATATAGTAGCAATTGTTGGTCGCCCCAACGTAGGAAAATCAACGCTTTTCAACAGACTGACCAAAAGCCGTCGAGCCATCGTGAACGATGAGGCAGGTACAACCCGCGACCGTCAGTATGGTAAAAGTGAATGGAACGGCCGTGAGTTCTCGGTAATTGATACCGGAGGCTGGGTTGTGAATTCTGACGATATCTTTGAAGAAGAAATCAAAAAACACGTGGTGCTTGCTGTTGAAGAAGCTGATGTGATTTTGTTCGTGGTTGATGTTCAGAATGGGGTTACAGATTTCGATAATGAAGTTGCTTCTATATTAAGAAGAACAAGGAAGCCGGTGGTTGTGGTAACGAATAAAGCAGATACCTTTGACTGGCAGTTTAACTCTGCGGAGTTCTACTCACTCGGTTTGGGTGATCCGTTTCTCGTTTCAGCGATTAACGGATTGGGTACCGGAGAGTTATTAGACCATTTAACAGAATTGTTGGGACCGGCCACTGAGATTGAAGATATTGACCTTGAATTGCCCCGTTTTGCTGTTGTGGGTCGTCCGAATGCAGGGAAATCATCCATTGTAAATGCCTTTGTTGGAGAAGATAGGACTATTGTGACCGATATCCCCGGTACAACCCGTGATTCTATCTATACCCGTTTCAATAAATTTGGACATGATTTCTACCTGGTTGATACTGCCGGTATCCGCAAAAAAGCCAAGGTACATGAAGATCTGGAGTATTATTCTGTGGTTCGTTCTATTCGCGCCATTGAAAACTCGGATGTTTGTATCCTGATGGTGGATGCTACCCGTGGAATTGAGAGCCAGGATATGAATATTTTCTCGTTAGTCCAGAAAAACAGAAAAGGACTGGTGGTTGCTGTAAATAAATGGGATTTAATTACTAACAAGGAAACCAACGATACCAAAAAGTTTGAAGATACGATTCGCGAACGTTTTGCACCTTTTGTGGATTTCCCGATTGTTTTTACTTCGGCTGTAACCAAACAGCGTATCCTGAAAGTGGTTGATTTGGCTGTTGAAGTGTTCCAAAACAAAAAGAAGAAAGTCCCGACAGCCAAATTGAATGAATACCTGCTTCCACTGATAGAGAACTATCCGCCGCCGGCATTGAAGGGGAAATACATCAAGATTAAATATATTACTCAATTGCCGGATACGCAGGTGCCGACATTCATCTTCTTCGCGAATCTTCCTCAGTATGTGAAAGATCCGTATAAACGTTTCTTAGAGAATAAAATACGTGCGAAGTGGGGCTTCACCGGTACACCGATTCAGATTTTCATCAGGCAGAAATAATCTCGCCGCTACCGATACAAATTTTCTGATCGATATCGTATACCACACCGAATTGTCCGGGTGCTATACCCTGCAATTTCTCTGAGGATACAATCCGGTATCCTTCAGGTGTTTTGATGATGTTGCCACGGGTAAATTCCGGAGTGTGCCTTATTTTGAACGTGATTTCGACGTTTTCAGCTTTGTCGTGCCAGGGATTCTCGGTGATAAAGTGAAAATCTTTCATCGAAAAAGCATTTCCGTATGCAGCTTCTACATCGTATCCTTTTGATGCCCAAACGATGTTGGCCTCTATGTCTTTTCGGATGACATACCACGGTCCGCCGGACAAACCAAGTCCTTTGCGTTGCCCAACGGTATGAAACCAATAGCCTTTGTGCTTGCCCAGTATCTTTCCAGTTTCTAATTCAACGATCGGACCTTCTTTCTCTCCCAGATAGCGGCGGATAAAATCATTGTAATTTACCTGGCCCAGAAAACAAATGCCCTGACTGTCGTTTCGTTTGGCACTGGGCAAATTCGCAATTTCTGCTATTTTGCGCACTTCGTTTTTCATCAGGTGCCCAATCGGGAACATCAGCTTTGATACCTGTAAGTGGTTAATCTGTGCTAAGAAATCGGTTTGGTCTTTCACCGGGTCTTTGGCTGTACCAAGATAAGTCTTACCATCCTTTTCAATCGTAGTAGCGTAATGTCCCGTTGCCGTTTTGTCGAAATGCTGACCTGCTTTTTGTTCGAAAACCCCAAATTTGATTAGTTTGTTACACATCACATCCGGATTGGGTGTAAAACCTTTTCTGACTTTATCAATCGTGTAAGCAACCACGTTGTCCCAATAATCCTGGTGCAAATCCACAATTTCTAATTTGCACCCGTATTTGTGCGCAATCAGCGAAGCCATTTCAATATCCTCTTCCGAACTGCAATGCAGCAATTCATCGTCATCCATCCCTATCTTGATGTAAAACAGGGTAGGGTCGTAGCCCGCTTCTTTAAGCAGATGTACCACCACCGAACTGTCAACACCTCCTGAAATTAAACTCGCTATGTTCATGTGAAAAATTTATAAATTTGATTTTTTGAGGTATTATTACTCAAGTCATTTGAGTCGTCCCTCTCAGATTGTTTGAGTCGTTCCACTCAAGTTATCTGCATCGCTCTGTTCGACCCATTCGAACCGCTCTATTCGACCCATTCGAACCGCTCTATTCGATCCAATCGAACCTCTCTATTCGACCCAATCGAATCGCTCTGTTCGATCCATTCGAACCGCTCTGTTCGATTCATGAGAAGTGGGTGTAAGCGTTACGCCCCTACTAACCACTAACCACTAAATATAATATTCCGCCAAATCAATCAGTCCTGCCTTCATCGCGTACTTTGTTGCCTCGTGCACATTATTCACTTCAATTTTCCGGAAGATGTTTTTCCGGTGGGTCATGATCGTATGCATACTCGCGTGACGCAAGGCAGCAATTTCGCGGGTTGATTTGCCTAATGCCATTTCTTTCAGAATTTCCTGTTCGGTTACCGTGAGTATGTTGCGGGGCTGATTAGTTTGTTTTTGTTTAGATGCCTCAAGCAGCAGGTTGGTAATGAAACTGCTGATGTAGCGTTCTCTCTTCATTGCTTGTTTAAATGCGCTCATGAAATCTTCGGCAGGACTGTCCTTCAACAATACGCTGAACTTTCCGGAATTAAACAGCAGGGTGCGTACCGCCTCTTCGCTCAGTTCATCTGAGGCAACAATCCAATCGGTTTTCGGGTATTTCTCCTGCAGGAAAATCAACTCCTGTATTCGTTCAAAATCAAATAACGCGTAATCTAAAATAACAAGTGCATCCGGAAATTGTCCGCAAAGCGAAATCAATTCCTTTTTTGTTTGAGCCTCCTCAATTTGTATGTCAATACCGCTTTTGTTAACCAGGTATATCCATCCCGCCCTGGTCAGATCCTGATTATCTGCTATGATGATTCTTCGCATGCCATGTCATTTTTGAAATCGCTGCAAAGTTACGGAAAATTTTGGAATGATGAGTTTCTATTCAGTGCCGCCAGAGAAATTGCTGTGTGTAAAATGATTCATGCCAGGGTGAAACCTGAACAATAGTAAATGTTTCGGAAACAATATGTCATGAATCATTGTCCGGTTGTTGTAAATTTGCATGGATATTTATTACCAATTATTTAATCACGTCATCATGTGTAAAACCAGGTTAACTTTAGTGTTGTCGGTACTTTTTTCGGCTTCAATGCTCAGTGCTCAAATAAACAAATCACTCACGCCAACTCCCCCCATGGGCTGGAACAGCTGGAACTGGTTTGGTAAAACCGACATTGATGAAAAAATAATCAGGGAGGTTATAGATGCCATGGTATCGGAAGGACTTGCAGATGCGGGGTATAATTATGTGGTGGTTGATGGTGGTTGGCGGGCCGACCATTTGGCTCCTGATGGTAGTTTATTGCCTCATCCGGAGAAATTTCCCAATGGGATGAAAGCCCTGGCTGATTATGCACACAGCAAGGGTTTGAAATTCGGTCTGCATACGGTTCCGGGTATTTTTGACTGTGGTAATGACCCTGTGGGTGGTTATAACCGGGAAGAGGTACATATCAGGCAGTTTGTCGATTGGGGACTTGATTTCGTGAAGGTGGACCGTTGTAAGATGGATACTTCGGTAAAAGCAGGACATCGTGGCTGGACACCGGATGTGCTGAAAGTTACTTACGAAAAGTGGTCGGAACTGCTGGCGAATTCCGGACGTGACATCGTGTTCAGTATCAGTGCATATAATTTCTATCCCTGGTATCCTGGTATTTGTAATATGGCCAGAACTACCGGCGACATTCCCTGTAAATACTATGGCGGAACTTTTTTCGATAAAAATACACGAAATGGTAAATTATCAGTGATGCGCATTGCTGATATAAATAATAAATCTGCGGCCCATGCCGGCAATGGTTACTGGAATGATCCGGACATGCTTTCAGTGGGCGAACAGGGACTGAACGTGGACGGACAGGAAACTCACTTTGCCTTGTGGTGCGTGATGACTTCACCTTTGATGTTGGGAAATGACCCAAGGAATATGACTGCGGAAGAAAAAGCAATCATTACAAACAAAGCCTGCATTGCCGTAAATCAGGATCCGACAGAGCAGGGAATTAGGGTAATCAAAGAAGATTCAAAAGAAGTCTGGATGAAAAATCTGGCTGATGGAAGTAAAGCTGTACTATTACTCAATCGTGGGGATGAATCAAAGTATCTTTCGTTTAACCTGTCTGAGATTGGTGTGAAAGGAAAAGTGAAGGTGTTGGACTTATTCCGCAAAAAAAATCTGCAACAGTTTCCTGCTGCAGATGGTACAATCGGATGTGAGTTACGTCCTCATGCTTGTTTATTTATGAAAATCAGTTCAAAATAATCAGGTTTACTGATGCCAGACTCCCGACTCTATTTCCACTAATTTCCGCTGAATTTCCTTGATTTCTTCTGAAATTTGATTGGTTGTCAGTTCGCTGGTGTTGCTGTACAGTTTTTTCATCAGACTGTTATCTCCAATCATATAAGCCGCGTACATCTTTTTGGAGAAGTATTCGTGGTAGCTAACACGTTGAGCGATATTACTTTCCTGAAATACCGGTTGAGCGGAGAAATGTGATTTCAGGTCATCATACAGGAACCAGCAAACAACTGCATCACGCAAAGTAGTTTTGAGCTGCTGGGTATCTGCACCACCTGTATTTTCATCTTCAAAGTCAGGAAATGCCGGGGCGATCGCATCTTCCATCGTCATCAAAGGTGCAATCCCTATCACTTTACTGCTCATCTGAGAGAGGTGTTTGTCGAAATAATACACCTGTTGAATCAGGAATTTGTTGATACGTTTTGAGAAACGGTCGTAAATACGGTTGCTGATGGTAATCGTATTCCTTACCGAATCCCGTTCGAAAAGCGGATCAATGTATTGTGCACCGGCAACATTGGTTTCGATGAAAAATACATCCGACAGTTTCGTTGCCGGAACTAAGTTCTCCTGACCGAAATAAGGAGTTATCCCTGCCTCATTCGGGTAGTAAACCGGAGCTCCTTTTACCACGGCTTCCGAGAGTAGTCTGAACATGTTTTTGTAGTTTGCATCCTGTCCGGTTGGGAACGCCAGCTGTGCATTGATGTTATCCCGCAGGTCGATGATGCTGTACACAACATGTGCCCATACCACATCGTCAGCCCGGTTGTCGAGGTGCGTTAACGTATATCCCAGGTCATTGCTGATTTCCCCGGACTGGTTGATAACCCCGTTTGATTCAAAGAAATTCAGATTGGATTGCTGACCGGTTGCACTAAAACCGGCTAACAACATGCATGATGCGAGGATAAAAGCTGTTTTTTTCATTTCAATATATTGTGTCAAACGTCAAACGACGAATGTCTTTTATTTATAATTATTTCTTATCAGTTAACTCCAAAAAATGGAACTTTATTCAAAGGTCTTTATCTTTAATTTTTAATTTTTAATTTTTAATCTTTTGTCGTTAGACCTTAGACTTTTTGACAGCATTACAGTATCTCAATCGCCACAGCTGATAAATTTCGCTGCAAACCATCCGGTCCAACTGCCATGATGCGCTGGATTACCAGTGTTGTGCCTGAAGGCAGGTTGTTGATGATGTCAATCTGCTCTTGCGAAAATTTAGGTCCGTTAGAGTTATATGTTCTTCTGCCTATTCTGATGGCAAATGATTTTACGGTAAAATTGGCCTGTACCAATGCGTCTTCTCCATATCCTGCTGTTACAGTCGGGTTTCCGGCCACGAAAGTCGGACCGTGCACACTACCATCAAATACACTGCGGGTGTTCCCGTTATTATCTTTATATACTGCGTATGGTTTTGGGTCGGGTAACTGACGAACACGATAGGTATTGCTACCCATGTTGATTTGTCTGCCACCTATGTTCCCTATTACCGAAACTTCGACACTATTGGCAGTCGGCTTGATGATATATTTCCCATTTCCTTTGGAAGTAGCTGTGCCGCCGTTGACATTGATACGCAGGTTGTTGGTCGGAATTCCCGGCGCTGAGATGCTAATGTTGTTATCAAAACCGCGATACAGAATATTCAGGTCATCATTGGAAATAATGGCTGCCGGCTTACCAACATTGTACTTGCTTGTGAAATTAAAACGTTGCAGCTGTCCCATGCTGTTGGGTAATTCTATAAAGCCTGAATAGGTATGCTCACCTGAGCGACTGGCAGTAACAACATAATTATTACCGGCTAATTTATTCCCGTTTATAAAAATATTCGGCGCCTTTGTCGTATCTACTGCCGCCAATAGAATCCTGGCCCGGTATTCCTGCCCTTCCATCACGTAATTCGATTCAGCTACCACGAAAGCATCAAACTTGTTTACCCTGGTGTCGCCTTCATCGGTTCTTTCTTTCAGCGACTGAATCATCTTTGATTCACTGTTTCTGACGTCATTCTGATACTTGGTCAGGATGGTAATAACCGCTGATACAGGCATATTTTCGAATGTGGCTATTTCCCAGCTTTTATTGTTGATGTCTTCCGTGTTGAAAATATTGCGGAATATCTCGTTTTTCCCCAGATTATCATCGGCGAGTGAAATCAAAAAGTCGCGGTAATGTTCGATTTTTTCTTTCAATTCTTTTCCGTGACCTTCACGGAGGGCATAATTTGCTGCCACACTCAGATTCTCTCTTCTGTTGATTGCTCTGGCGTATAGGGTGTCGGCTTTATCTTTATCAGCCAGTTTCAGCAATTCAATTTTAAATTGGTGTATGTAGTCAAACAGCTGGTTGGCTTCATCGCGAACCAGATTGGCTTTTTCCAGCCATTCACCTACTTTTTGGGGGTTTTCTGCGTACATCGCGTTGAATTCCCTGTACAGGCGGTCGTTTTGTTCGTTGATTGAAAGGGTAGAGGTGTGCAGGCTGTCGTCGACCAGCTTAAACCCGTTCAGGATTTCACTGGAGACGTTCAGCGCCAGCATGGCAATCAGTACCAGGTACATCATGCCTATCATCTTTTGCCTCGGGGTTTCCGGGCAGTTCTTGGTTCCACTCATAATTTCGTGTTAAGCTTTAACTCATAGAATTCAGCATGTTACCGTAAATGGCATTCAGCCGTGCAACGTTATCTGCTAATTCGTTGGCGTTTGTTTTCAGTTTCTGTGTAGCCAGAGAGAAATCATCTGAAATGTCTTTCATCTTGCTGATTTCTCCCGTTACCGATTTCATTTCTTCCGAAAGTTTTTTCGAAATTTCTGTTTGGTTATGGAAGTGCACTGATTGAGCATGAATATCCTTCAGCTGAATCTCGTAAATCGAGTTCATGCCGGCTAAATTGCTGTTGATTCTTTCAACCTTGGTGCGGTATTCCTGGGTGTTGACTTCAATCTTTTCCGTATCTTCGCCAATACGCTGATAAATAGTTTGCAGGTTTGATGTGGCTTCTATCAGCGCCTCCTGACTTTGTGCATATTTCGAAGTGTTCTCGGATATATTGCGGATGCTTTCAGCAAATCTCTCAGTTTCTAAAGAGAATGATGCAATTTCATTCAACTGAGAAGCAGTTCTGGTCAGATTTTGAATGCTTTGATTCAGCTTCTGTGCATCTTCATCACTCAGTCCTTCAATGTTGGTAACACCCGGAAATGCATTCGGAGCAGGATTGTTTACTGCTGGTGGAAAAGCGTTACTTTGGTTGTAAACCTGCTCGGCAGGCGCTCCTTCTGTTGCTGATGGCGTAAAACCATTATTAATCTGAAGATCGATTTTGCCATTTTCAAAATCGATAACCTTGTCCCATTCGTATGTTTTCAGGGGTCTTTCGAAGGCACTCATGGCAAAAATAAGTGCTTCAGTCAACAGACCTACTGTCAGCATGATATCAGCACCTTCCCAATACATCAGTTTGAAAAGCACCCCGATGATTACGATTGAGGCACCGATGCCATAACCGGCATTAAAAAGCCTGTCTTTCGTCGTAATTTTAACTGACCCTAATTTTTTTATTCTGTCCATCATAATGATATACTGTTTTGACGATTTTCAATTTTTTATTTAATATCCCCCCGGCTAAAGCCGGGGGCTATTTATTCGTTATTTTATATCTCCCTTATAAGACCTGACACACCTGAAACCTATGTATGGTTTACTTACGTTTTGATATTCGTAGGTTCTGGCTCCGCTTTGCAGGTAGTAGGGAATATCTTTCCAGGATCCGCCTTTCACTACTTTTCTTTTCATGTAAACCGGATCATCGGCTTTGGCATTGTATTCAAAAGTAGGGTTAATATCGGCAGTTGCCATGTTGGATGTTCCGAAATACGCTGTGGAGGTCCACTCGGCTACATTGCCCGCCATATCGTATAGTCCGTTAGCATTGGCTACGACGTTGTACGATTTAACCGGTTTGGTGGTAACAGCAGCATCGCTCACGTAATTTCCCCTGGCCTGTTTGAAATTGGCCAGATAGCAATTTTTACGCTCATCCACTAATTTACTGCCTTTCCAGGGGTATATGGCATCTTTATCGCGCCCTTTAGCGGCAAATTCCCATTCAGCTTCAGTCGGTAAACGGTAAGGCTCTGATTTTATTTTGTGATTTTCGTTGTACATTTTGGTACGCCAGTGACAAAATGCCTGTGCCTGTTCCCAACTCACACCCACCACCGGATAATCAGAATAGTTCGGGTCGCTGAAATACATTTTTATCTTGGGATCGTTGTATGAGAAGCGAATGTCGCGTGTCCAGGTAAGCGTGTCAGGATAGATATTCACCATTTTGGTTGAATAAAAATCTTTTCTGCTGGTCAGCTTGCGGTTGATGGTCTGGCTAACCAAATGGCCATTTTCATCAAAATAAGTTGAGTCGATGGTAACATAGGCCCCTTCAGGATAGGAATTGGTAACGTAATTAAACTGATTGCGGGGTAGAGATACCTGATCGTAATGGAATACTTCGTAGCGGTAAACCATGCGGGCAGCGTTGAGCTGACGATGCCCCAGATCGTCGTTACCGGTATAATACAAAGAAGATAAAGCTTCCTGAACATCTTCGTTACGGTCGTTCCAGCGGATGCGTTGCGACCAGCGTATGCGGACAGAGTCGCTTTCGCTGTTGGGGTCGTCGATCATGTATTCATTTCGGCCGATGTTAATCAGTTCACGATAAGCAATGGAGTCGCGCACCCACAATACAAACTGGCGGTATTGGTCATTGGTAATCTCAGCTTCATCCATATAAAAGGATTCGACTGTTACCTGACGTGGCGCTTCGCGACCGGGAAACATCCCGTTTGGCATGTGAGCCCCCATCATAAAGGTTCCTTTTTTAATTAATTGCATGCCATATGGTTTGGTATCAGAAAAACCCATTTTGGCCGAATTGCGTGCACTTGTCAGTTCTCCTGCAGGTTTATTGCAGGAAAGTACCATCAATGATAACGCTATGATTACAAAAAGTTTATTCATAAATTGAAATTTTACTTATCAAACGAAAAATAATTCATTTTATTCTGTGTGAATCAAAGAATCCGTATGCTTTTATATTTTTTTCTGCGTGATGAATCTCCCGTTTTGATGTCAATTTCGTAGGATAGCATCACTTCATGTGAACTCCAGGTCGCCCTAATCATCTGTGAAACAGGGATGTCGAAAGAATATCCGATTGAAAGTCCGTTCCCGATGTTGATGCCGGCTAAAATTACGGCCGCATCTCCGTGCCGGTAGGTTAATCCGCCCCAGTATTGATTGTTAACATACATGAGTGCTGATAAATCGAGCTTATAAGTTGTGAAATCAGTTTTAAGCAGCATTGATGGCTTGAATACGTATTTCGGATTGTTCAATGTTTTACTGTATCCACTCGTGATATACAATGTACTTGCGGGGCGATATTCATGCTGGTCAGTCCACTCGATAACCGGTTGATTGAAATGAGAGTAAGAAATTCCGGCGTAAAAGTCCTGTTGAGTGTACCAGCCCCCCAGACTCATGTCCAGTGCAAATCCCTCTACCAGGCTGGCCGGAATGGCAGGGTCATTTTGTATGTCGTGGTATTCTCCGGTAGGAACCAAAGGTCCCCGAACACTGTCACCCCTGAAACCAATACTCAGGAAACCGATTTGCGGACCAATGTTGATAGCACCTTTACCTGCTTTGATTTTAAAAGCATATTGCAGATGCACTTGCTGATTTACAAAGAGACCGACCTGGTCATTGATGAAATTAATACCAATCCCATGCTTTCTTCCTAAAATATTTAAGGGTGAGTTGATGTTAAACACAGTCGTAGAACCCCCGTTCGGCATCCCGATCCAATGCAGCCGGTGTTGTCCCGTGACGTCAAGCATGCCGGTTTCACCAACAGCAGCCGGATTGAATCCCGGAGCGTTATGCATGTACTGGCTTGATTGTGCGTCGAACTGCGCGTGGAGGTTGCTCAAAAAGGATAATACCAGGAAAATACCAAAAACAATTCTTTTCATGTGTATATTTTTCATTCCTTCCCCTGACAGCCGTATCATTTCTCAGGAAATATTACGGTGTAGATATTTAAACTGAAAAATTGCTGAAAAATTGTTTTGTATTAAAAACATAGGAAAAATTGGTGGTGAAAAATGGAAAAGAGGAAGATTAATATTCTTCCTCGTTGAAAAAGAAGTCTTCTTTGCTTGGATAATCCGGCCAGATATCTTCGATCGACTCGTAAACCTCACCTTCATCTTCAATTTCCTGCAGATTCTCAATTACTTCCAATGGTGCACCTGACCTGATGGCATAGTCAATCAATTCATCTTTTGTTGCGGGCCACGGTGCGTCTTCAATCTTTGATGCTAATTCTAATGTCCAATACATAGTTGACGGGTCTTTATTAAAAATGTGAAGAAACTGTTTTTTCTAATTTCGTGCAAAAATAGGAAAAAAAATGATTATATCTCCTTTTTCCAGAAAAATTCTTTATATCCTTCTGAAACAGTGAGATATCTTGATAAGGTGAAGAAATAATCGGATAATCTGTTGATGTACTTTAAAATAGTCGCATCAATTGCGATGTCTGACTGGATTAAATCCATGATTTTTCGTTCAGCCCTGCGGGTAACTGTGCGACAAACATGCGCTGTTGCCCCGGAAGCAGCCCCTCCCGGCAGTACAAAATTATTAAGAGGCGGGAGTGTTTCATCCATTCTGTCAATTTCTTTTTCCAGCTTGATGATGTCATCTTCCCGGATGATAGATGCAGCTTTTAAACTGGTTTTTGATTGATCGGTGGCTAAATGCGACCCCACGGCAAAAAGCTTATGTTGTATGTTTTGCAGGAATGCAAGTATGTCATCAGGTATTCCACTGGTTGTCAGTGTCCCGATGAAGGCATTCAGTTCATCAACAGTGCCATAAGCTTCTAATCTGGCATTGTTCTTCCAGACACGGGTGCCTCCTATTAATCCGGTCTGACCGGTGTCGCCTGTTTTGGTGTAAATTTTCATATTTTTTATTTTTATGTCTCCAGTCTCCAGTCTCCAGTCTCCAGTCTCCAGTCTTCTGTCTGGTGTCCGGTGTCTGGTGTCCGGTGTCCGGTGTCCGGTGTCTGGTGTCTGGTGTCTGGTGTCCGGTGTCCGGTGTCCGGAGACTAATATTGTACTTTATAATTTTTTTTTGTCAGCATCGGATGAAAAAACAGGATACCCATGTGAAAAATATCTATGGTCGTTTTTACCTTCGGATGTTCCTGAATTGCTTTCCAGGCCTGCTCCATTCCGGGTGACCAGTAAATGTCATCGATAACGATAACGGAATCGTCGCCGATATAGTTCACGCACAATTCAAAATAACGCATCAAAGGTTCATAGCGGTGGTTAGCATCAATGAAAATGAAATCCTGCCGACCGTATGATGCGAGTATCGACTCAAGTTTTTCATCGATATTACAAGTTATTAATTTAATCTGACTGAGTTTCAATCTGTCGAAATTCTGTTGTGCGACAGCGCTTATTTTCGGACATCCTTCCAGGGTTATGCAATTGCATTTGTTTGATACCGATGCCATGTACATCGTACTGATACCAAGGGATGTTCCGAGTTCCAGTATGTTTTTGTATCCGTAATGCCGGACAATGCGAAAAAGTAATTGGGCCTGCTTTGGCTTCTTAATTGATTTTCGGGCAATGTCCGCAATGTTTCTTGACCGGCTTACACCGGTTCCGAAATCTGTGACCTCAACGGTTTGCGCACTACTGAGCATCCGGGATCTGATTTTTTCAATATCATTAAATATATAATAAGGATACTTTTCAGACAGGATATCCCGGATGAAATGAAAAACAAAAGGCGAATGAACACCATGGCCGCCTGTGTTCCTGGCCGTAATGAGGTGCTGTAAGTACTTCAGAATTTGCCTTAATTGTTTCACCTTATTGAACTTGCGGTTGGAGAAGCTTGTTGTATATCTCAGGTTTACCAAGAACCTCAATAGCTGTTTTCAAATCAACATCATTAACCAGAGAGTATTCGATCACGCCTTTTTGATAATAATATCTTTTGATAATTTCAGCGCTCAAAATGTCCAGTATTTCTTCCTTGTTCTCATTCAATTTGACATCAATGTCCGGCATCAGTTTCGAACGTAATGCCTCAAATTCACCTTTTGCTTCCTGATCAAGACCTTCCAGCTTGGCAAATTCATACAAGTCATCAAAATATTTCTTTGTTTGTGGTGTATAGGTAAACCCTTTTTCTTTGATAAATGCAATGAAATGATCAAAATCAGCATCGGTAAGTTTAAAATCAGCCGGCTTTGCAATGGTTTCATGCTCAGAAACATAGCGGTTTGCATATTCGAAATATAAATTCTGAGCGTAGATGTAATAAGCAATGTTGATTTTTCTGTCATCCTGTGTAATGGTGTCCGGAATAATACCGCCACCATCACGAACAATACGTCCGTTGTTGGTTCTGAACTCGGTGGTCAGGCTATCCGGAACGCGTTTCAGGCTTCCGTCTTCATTCCGTTGCGCATAATCTATCGCCTGAATACACCTGCCGCTGGGGATGTAGTACTTTGCAGTCGTGATTTTAACGTGTCCTCCGTAACTTACCGGTCTGATGTTTTGTACCAACCCTTTTCCGAATGTACGTTCACCGATCACGATACCCCGGTCGAGATCCTGAACTGCGCCTGCCAGGATTTCTGATGCGGAAGCAGAAGCACTGTTTACCAGCACAATGATTTTCATATCCGGAAAGATGGGCTCCAATGTGGTTCTGTAAGTATAGGATGCCTGCGGGCTCTTGCCTTTAGTACTGACTATTTCAGTACCTTTAGGGACGAAATATCCCATAATCTTTACGGCTTCGTCAATTAATCCGCCTCCGTTATTTCTCAGGTCTATTATCAGGGATTGGATCCCGTGTTGTTGAACCATCTCCTGAATGGTGCTTTTCACATCTAACGCAGCCTGTTCAGTGAAATCATTCAACAGGATATATCCTGTACCCGGAGCTGTAATGCTGGAATAAGAAATAGGTGGTACCTGAATTTTTTCTCTCAGAAATTTCTTTTCAATAGTTTTTTTCTCTCCGTACCGTCTTATTTTTAGTTTGATTTCGGTATTGGGAGTTCCCTTTAATTTCGAACTTGCTTCTGAAACAGAGAAATTGGTTGTTTTCTCGCCGTCTATTTCCAATAAAATGTCTCCGGCTTTCAATCCGTGTTTCTGGGCAGGCATACCTTCGTAAGGTTCAGAAATACAGATGCCGTCGTTGGTTTTGGTAATAAGGGCGCCAATTCCGCCATATTCGCCTGTCGTCATGAAACTGATGTCGTCCGATTCCGATTCCGGGATGTAAACTGTATAAGGATCTAAATTCCGGAGCATCTGATCTACAGCCGATTTAACAATCTTCTCGTGATTGAGTGTGTCGGCATAATACATGTCAACTTCCCGTAATACCGAATTGAAAATACTCAAACTCTTGCTGATATGAAAGGTTTTGGTTGTTTTTTGAGCATATATCGTTCCAGATAATCCAATCATCAGGAAGATTACAATGAAAAAAGATTTTTTTAGCATAAGTTTTATATTTATCTAACCTTTTTATTGAAATTACGTTGTGTCCTTGTTATAATTTTACATTGGGTGGCAGAAACGCAGAGATGTCTTTTCCGTACGACATGAGGTCTCTTGCAACAGTTGAAGATATATGTGCATAAGCCGATTCTGTAAACAGGATTACGGTTTCAATGCCAGAAAGAATCCTGTTGGTGTCGCCAATGGTTCGTTCATATTCAAAATCGGCTACGGTGCGTAATCCTCTCAGAATGAACTGTGCATCCACTGATTTCGCGAAGTCGATCGTAAGGCTGTTATATATCATTGCCTTTACCCTTGGCTCTCCGGCAAATGCCTGACGGATGATGTCTAATCTTTTAGATTCATCAAACAGAGTTTTCTTCAGGTGATTCACGCCAATGCCGATGACGATCTCGTCGAACATTGCAAGGCCACGTTCAACAATGCTGTAATGCCCTATGGTAAACGGGTCGAATGTGCCCGGGAAAATAGCTCGTTTCATAATAGCAGTTTTATGCCATAATTAAAAGTATATGGCGCATTGGATGTGCAAAGATAAAAAATTTAATCAGGAGGGATTAAAATCTATTGTTTTTTTATAATTTTGCCATGTTATCTGTAAACATCAAACAAATTTCTCGAAAAAGTGTTTCAGTATCAAAACAACAAGCAATTAATTAACCCTTAAACAACTCGCTTATGAAACGTATTTTATTTTCAACCGTATTCCTGTTATTTGTTACGATTGTATCTGCACAATTTAATTTCGGACTGAAGGCCGGTTATAATTCATCTTTGTCGCTTAAGAATCTTAGTTCGTTGAGCAATGGTTCATATACTATGGACAATGTGAAAAGTGAAATGTGGAACAACTTTCAGGCTGGTGCTTTTGCACGTGTTTTTATCAATAAGTTCTATATTCAACCTGAAATTCTTTATTCTGTTCAAAAGAAAGAGTATGAACTGAAACAAGTACTTATTGATGAAGATACACGTAGAGATGTAAATACGTATATGAACATCAGTAATGTAGAAGTTCCAATTTTGTTGGGATATAAATTACTTGATCTGAAAGTCCTTAATGTAAGAGCATTTGCCGGTCCTCGATTTACTATGAACTCCGGTTCTTCTCTTCAATATGAAAATCTGACTGAAGAACAGATTACGACTGCCGGTTTGGTGCAGGACTTTAAAGATTCTCAGGTTAGTATTGATGCTGGTGTTGGGGTGGATTTATTTATGTTTGCTTTAGATGCCCGTGTAAATCTTATCCAGGATTTTCAAAAAACTTCCGATCTGAAAAATATATCTATGCCAACCAATACTTTTGTGATTTCACTGGCATGGAAAATATTCTGATGAAGTATGGCATTACATGTCCAATATTTTCTCCCTTTGCCGGTTAAATAAAACAGTAAAAAGGAGTAAAGTATAACAGCAAAGAACAACATTG
>JAKIYP010000045.1 GCA_022708505.1 Bacteroidota bacterium | reverse complement strand
ACTTGGCCGGATGCAGTTTGATATCATCATTCATCACCGCCTGCAAAGCCGGTTGGGCCAGTTTTTCCATTTTCAGGAACCACTGCATCGACAGTTTGGGCTCGATAATAACATCTGTTCTTTCCGAGAAACCCACTTTATTGGTGTATGGTTCAATCTTTTCAAGCAGACCGGCAGCTTCCAGATCCTTTTCAATTTTCGTACGCACCTCGAAACGATCCATGTTTGCATACATTTCCCCATGTTCATTCAAGGTACCATCCGCGTTGAAAATATCAATCGAAGGCAGGTTGTATTTTTCACCCAGCACATAGTCATTCACATCATGCGCCGGCGTCACCTTCAGACAACCCGTACCGAATTCAATGTCCACATACTCATCTTCAATCACCGGGATAGCCCTGTTAATCAATGGGACCAGTACTTTTTTCCCTTTCAGGTGTGCATTCTTCGGGTCGTTCGGATTGATACACATTGCGGTATCGCCCATGATGGTCTCAGGACGGGTTGTTGCCACCACAGCATAGCCATCTTCCCCTTCAATTTTATAACGCAAATAGTATAATTTACCATTTACCTCTTTGTAGATAACTTCTTCATCCGACAAAGCAGTCAGCGCTTTCGGGTCCCAGTTCACCATCCTTACCCCACGGTAAATCAAGCCCTTATTGTACAGGTCTATAAACACTTTAATCACACTTTCCGAGCGGGGCTCATCCATAGTAAAAGCCGTCCTGTCCCAATCACACGAAGCACCCAGTTTTTTCAACTGCTCCAGGATAATCCCCCCATGTTTATGTGTCCAGTCCCACGCATGTTCCAGGAACTGCTCCCGGGTAAGATCCGTTTTTTTTATTCCTTCTGCAGCCAGTTTCCCAACCACTTTAGCTTCCGTAGCGATAGAAGCATGGTCGGTACCCGGCACCCAGCAGGCATTTTTACCTTTCATGCGGGCGCGGCGCACCAATACATCCTGAATGGTATTGTTCAGCATGTGCCCCATGTGAAGCACACCTGTGACGTTTGGCGGAGGAATGACAATCGTATAAGGTTCTCGATTATCCGGTTTCGATTGAAAGAAACCCTGTTCCAACCAGTACTGATACCACTTCGACTCTATGTCGGCAGGATTGTATTTGCTTGCTAATTCCATTTGTGCTTATATTGATATATATTGAACCACAAAAGGCACAAAAGTAAAACTAAATGAGCAAACAACGAGCTGCAATTCACAGCTCATTATTAGCAGCCTAATACCGCAATTTATTTACTTCTAAAACAATTAATCAAAAAGTTAGATTGTATTTTCTCGTTTTTGATTCCTTAGTCTTTCTTTTGTGCCTTTTGTGGTTAGTATTGTAATTTGTTTTTGGAGTGCAAAGATAAATAAAATAGCGGAGAAGTAAAAGGAAATACAAACACAAAAAAAGGCCATTCGAACAAATGACCTTTTTAAGAAACCAATTAAAACCAGAACCTACTTCACAAGCACCTTGTGGGCCTTACCGTTCACGCGTAACACGTAAACTCCCGGGTTCACTTTTTCTGAAAATTCGTTGTTGGCAACAACCGATTTAAGCTGTTGGCCAGTGATGGAAAAAAGTTCAATGAGGGCCTGACCTGAGAATTTGGTCTGAATTGTACTCATATAAACAACAATACTTACATCATTTTTTAATGCTTCTGGAGTTCCAGTATAAACATTTGTTTTTACAAAAGAAGCTTTAAATCCAGCATTTTCAGCACTATAAGCTGTCTCCTGACCTCCCGGAACCATTGAAATCCAGTTGCCACCATCCCAAATCTGCTTTTTTGACATTGCGACTTCCAAAGTATAAGTATTTGTTCCTGAGATTGTGGCTAACCCCAAAACATCGATATTGGCGTTTAACTTATCATAAATCCAGTTATTGCTTCCAGAATAATAAGCTTGATAATCCAGATTTATTGTCTGCCAACTGCCAGGCGTAACATCGTTTTTATATACGCGATAATATATAATAAAAGAAGTTGCATCGTATCCTGGTCTGTCGTCAGTCCAGGCGTTACCCTTTCCACCATTTAACACTAAACTTGTGGGTGTACCAAAATCATAACTATTAAAAGCCGTATTAGAACCCCAATCACCATCTGTCCATCCTTCATCATTTAATTTATAAAGATAGGCAGAGCCGCCATCCTTCGTCACCGAAACTGCACTTGTAGCCCAACCGCCTCCTGCATATACCAAAACGCAAGATAAAACTAATAAAATTAATAAAGTAGTAATTTTTTTCATAAGCATAATTTTTAAAAGTGTTAATAATGATTTCAAAACTAAATTATTTAAAAACCAGTTGATGTTAAATCTTCAGGAAAATGACATTTTACCCATGCAAACGTTTGAAATCTCAACTAATAAAACAAACAATAACACATTAATTATCAGCGCACGTACTACATGTTTTTTATCAAACAAATATTCATCAAATAAAACAATTGGCAAGCTGAAAAGTTTTAGTATTTTTGTTTTCATTAATCCATTGAAATATTTAAACTTTTAAACGATTAAACATTAAACTATCTTTTATGAAACGAATCATTTCCACTCCGAATGCCCCGGCAGCTGTCGGGCCATACAGCCAGGCAGTCGAGGCAAACAACACGCTATATATCTCGGGACAGTTACCTATCAACCCGGCAACCGCTACAATTGAAGCATCTGATATTGCCGGACAAACCGATCAGGTTTTCAAGAATATCATTGCCATCCTGCAAGCAGCCGGATACACACTGGATGATGTGGTTAAAAATCGCGTATATCTATCGGACATCAGCAATTTTGCTGCTATGAATGAGGTTTATAAACAATACTTCCAATCAGATTTTCCCGCACGCGCTGCTTTTGCCGCGAAAGATCTTCCCATGGGAGCTTTGGTAGAAATTGAAACAGTTGCCGTTAAATGACATTATATCAATAGCCTCCGGTTAAAACCGGAGGCTGATTATATTATTTTAAGAATATATTAAATAAATTAGGTTGGTTAATATTTCAATTAGCGTTAATTTTACGCCGAATTAATTTTATTACCAACCTAAAAAAACAAAAAATTATGTCTGTAAACAAGGTAATTTTAGTAGGAAACGTGGGCAAAGACCCCGAAGTACGCTATCTCGACAAAAATGTGGCTGTTGCTAACTTTCCTTTAGCCACAACAGAAAGAGGTTTCACCATGCAAAACGGAACACAGGTCCCCGACCGCACCGAATGGCACAATATTGTTGCCTGGCGGGGTCTGGCAGAAATTGCTGAAAAATACGTACGGAAAGGATCTCAGTTGTACATCGAAGGAAAAATCCAAACCCGTTCCTGGGAAAAAGATGGTATCAAGAGATACACAACTGAAATATATGTCGACAACATGCAATTGCTGGGCAAGAAAGCTGAAACGGGTGAATCACAAGCACCGGCAGTGACACAACAGCCAGCTACTCCTGCATCAGAACAGCCAGTAGCTCCTCCGGCCGAGGAAGAAGAAAGCGGACTGCCGTTCTAATCTATAAACCACAAAAGGCACAAAAGAAAGACTAAGTAAACACAAAAGAACTAATAATGAATAGCGAATAACGGAAGTAATGAAAGACAACCTCTATTAATTCAAAATTCTTAATTTTTAATTCTCACTTTTGTGATTTCTTAGTCTTTCTTTTGTGCCTTTTGTGGTTCTTAATAAATTAGTTAACCATTTCTTTCAGCAAAGCAAACTCCAACACCTCCATGATGTCCTTTACATAATGAAACTTCAAACCTTTGAGGTAAACGGGTTTGATTTCATCGATGTCTTTTTCATTTTCATTACACAGGATGATATCGGTAATACCGGCACGTTTGGCTGCCAGAATTTTTTCCTTGATGCCTCCGACCGGTAACACTTTTCCACGCAGGGTAATCTCCCCGGTCATGGCTAAGTTCTTACGTACCTTGCGTTTGGTAAAGGCAGATGCCAGGGCAGTCACCATGGTAATACCTGCGGACGGACCGTCTTTGGGAATCGCACCTTCGGGCACATGAATATGCACATTCCATTCGTCGAACAACAGTGGATCAACCTGTAACTGTTCTGCATGTGACTTGATGTATTCAAGCGCCAGCATGGCCGACTCTTTCATTACATCTCCGAGATTACCGGTCAGCGTAAGTTTGGGGGCTTTACTCTTGCTCAAACTGGATTCGATGTACAAAATCTCGCCTCCCACCTGTGTCCAGGCCAACCCGGTTACCACACCGGCATAGTCATTCCCCTGATACTTCTCTTTGCTGTAACGGGGCGCACCCAAATAGGATTTCAGTTCATCCGTCGAGACTTCCACATTATAGCTTGCATCCGTCGCAACTAATTTGGCAATTTTTCGCATCAGCGAAGCAATTTCCCTGTTAAGCGAACGCACACCCGATTCTCTGGTATATAATTCAATCAGTTGCTGAATCACATCTTTACCCAGGGAAACATGTTCCGGTTTCAAACCATGATTCTCGAGTTCTTTGGTTATCAGATGCCTTTTAGCAATTTCCACCTTTTCTTCCTGCGTGTATCCACTCACTTCGATCAACTCCATGCGATCGAGCAGCGGGCGGGGAATGGTATTCAGGTTGTTGGCCGTAGCCACAAACATCACCTTCGACAGGTCAAAATCTACATCTAAATAATTGTCATGAAAAGCTGTATTTTGCTCCGGGTCAAGCACTTCCAACAGAGCCGATGAAGGATCTCCCTTGTAATCGGCTGTCACTTTGTCAATTTCATCCAGCACAAAAACCGGATTGGCAGATTCTGCCTTCAGGATATTCTGCATAATCCTGCCGGGCATAGCTCCTATATAAGTCCGACGATGCCCCCTGATTTCAGCTTCATCATGCAAACCGCCCAGCGACACGCGGACATACTTACGATTCAGCGCTTTGGCGATTGATTTACCCAAGGATGTTTTCCCTACTCCCGGAGGGCCGTACAAACAAATGATGGGTGATTTCATATCCCCTTTCAGTTTCAGTACAGCCAAGTGCTCGATGATGCGGTCTTTCACCTTTTCCATGCCAAAATGGTCGGCATTCAGAACTTTCATCGCATTCTTCAGGTTGAAATTATCTACCGTATATTCATTCCATGGCAGGTCGAGCATGGTTTCGATATAATTCAGCTGAATAGAATAATCGGGCGAATGCTGACTGGTACGTTCCAGTTTCTTCAGCTCCTTATCAAATATTCTGGCAACAGGCTCACTCCATTTTTTCTTTTTGGCTCTTTCTTTAAAATCAGCCACATCCTGTTCTGGAGACACCACACCCAGTTCGTTTTGGATGGTTTTCATCTGTTGTTGCAGGAAATACTCCCTTTGCTGCTGATCGATACCCGCTTTTGCCTTATTTTGGATATTCATCTTGATTTCAATCAGTTGCGACTCCTTATTCAGCAATTCCAACAGATGATATCCCCTCTCCAGCACATCATCAAGCTCTAGTAAATGAATCTTATCTTTAACCTGTAAGCCGAAGTTGACACAAATATAGTTAATCAGGAAAACCGGATTTTCGATATTGCGAATGGCAAAAGTAGTTTCAGGTGGCAACATGCCGGAATTGCTAATGATGTCAGTCGCCAAATCTTTAATAGATGACACGAGTGCCGGAAACACCCCATCACTTTTCTTTTCTTCAGGAATAATGTCTTCCATCAAATGCACGCGGGCTTTCATGTAGGGTTTGACTGTCACCAGCTCCCCGAGACGGAAACGTCGTTTCCCTTCCAGGATAACTGTTGTGGAACCATCCGGCATTTCGAGAATACGCACAACCTGCGCAACCGTTCCGATTGTGTACAGTTGATCTACAGAAGGATCTTCGAGTTTACTGTCGATTTGGGTACACACTCCTATCAATCCATCATTTTCGTGCGCCTTCCGTACCAGTTTAAGTGATTTAGGTCTGGCAACCGAAACAGGCAGCAACACTCCCGGAAAAATCACCATATTGCGTAAAAGAAGAATAGGCAATACAGCGCCCTCATCTAATTGTATATCCTGCGAACGTTCATCCAGCGAGATAATCGGAAACACTTCCGAAGATCCCATCATTTCATCCGAAAAAAACTTGTCAAATTGATTATTCATTATAAAATAGAATATTTTGCTGCCAATATGGCATAAATTAGTACATGTCATGGTCAAAACACAGCGACCACATATTAAACCACACTTATTATCAACAACTTACAAAAACAAGTAACATAAGGGGCCTTCATAGTCAATTGATGTGCCAAAAATAGTAATAATCAGCGAGAAATGAAATGACCTCCGGTTTTGGCAAACGTGAAAAATAATGTAAATTTGCGCTGTTTAAATATCAATTATCATGAAGAAATTAGTATTCTTTCTTATTATCAGCATTTTTGCATCCTGTAACAGAACCGGCAATTTTAAAGTTGAAGGAACCATTGAAGGAGGTGCCGGAGAAATGATATATCTGGAACACAACGGACTGGCCAAAATCACATTACTAGATTCAACCCGCGTGAAAGACGACGGCAGATTCCGTTTCAGGGCAAAAAGTCCGGTTTATCCCGATTTTTATCGTTTGAAAGTCGGAAGCAAACAGATTCATTTCGCGGTTGATTCAACCGAAACAATTGGCATTACAGCTTCATATGATAATTTCTCAACGGAATATACCATCACAGGATCAGCATCCAATACCGACATTCAGTTGCTCCGGAAATCAGCTGCTGAAATTCAACGCAAAGCAAATCAAATTATCAAAGGGATGAATGATGCTGAAAGGGAAAAATTAGTCTCGGAATTGCTGTCGTTAATTGAAAAACACAAAGAAATGGCGAGACCAATCATCCTGAAAAACCCACGCTCGACAGCTGCTTATTTCGCTGTTTTTCAGAAAATAAACGACAGCTACATCTTTTCACCCTATGTCAAAGAGGATCGCCCGTATTGTGCCGCAGTGGCAACTTCTTACAACACCTATATGCCTGATTACGATAGGTCTAAAAATCTTTATGCATTGGTCATGGATGCCATCAAAACAGAGCGTCAGGCTCGTCAGCAGGCCAACTGGAAAGAAATTGCGGAAAATGCGGCTACCGGATTTATCAACATTGAGCTCCCGGACAATAAAAACACCAACCGAAAACTGTCAGACCTGACAGGGAAGGTAATCCTGCTTGACTTTTCAGCATTTGAATCGCGGGAAAGTGTTCAATACACTTTTGCACTAAGAGAAATATACAACAAATATGCTTCAAGGGGATTTGAAATTTATCAGGTTTCACTTGACCGGAACAAAATGCTTTGGGAAAATGCAGTTGAAAATCTTCCCTGGGTTTGCGTTCGTGCTACTAATGGTCCCAACACCGTATATGCAACAACCTATAATGTCACGTCTATTCCCAGTTATTTCCTGATTGACAGACAAGGTGACATTGTTGGCAGGGACATGAATTTACAAACATTAGAGAAAGAAATTGAAAAACGTCTCTGATGCATGATTTCATTCAACATACAGCTTTATCGGTAGGTTTTGATGCCTGTGGCATTGCAAAAGCAGAAGCCCTGGATGAAGATGCGGCATTTATGCGTAGCTGGTTGGATGAAGGCATGCATGGTGATATGCAGTATCTGAACCGCAATTTCGAAAAAAGAGTCGATCCGCGGGTATTGGTTCCTGGCTGTAAATCAGTAGTAGTTGTGTTGCTGAATTATCTTCCGGAAAAAAGACAGGCAGAACATTTGCCTAAAATTGCCAAATATGCTTATTCGAAGGTTGATTATCATACCGTCATGAAGCAAAAACTTTGGCAATTGGAAGCCGAAATCATTGCAGAATATGGTGAAGATTGTGTATCGAAAGATCATCAGCATAGCTTCTCGGATTCAGCGCCCATCCTCGAAAAGCGCTGGGCTGAGAAAGCAGGCTTAGGTTGGATTGGGCGAAATTCTCTGCTCATTCACCCGAAGCTAGGTTCCTATGTTTTTATTGGTATTTTATTGCTGAATGTGGATGTAACACCCTCGGAAGCACCGTTTCCTTTTCGCTGTGGCAACTGCCGGAAATGCATCGATGCTTGTCCGACCAACGCCCTGAACGGCAAAGGCATGGATCCGCGCAAGTGCATCTCCTATCTCACCTTAGAAAGCAAATCAGAAATTCCGGGAGAATTAAAAGACAAACTTTCCGGATGCATTGCCGGATGCGACATCTGCAACGATGTTTGTCCCTGGAACAAACGTTTCGGTCACCCCCACAACCACGAGGAACTAACACCTACCCCGGAAATTTTCAGCCTAACGAAAGAAGACTGGCAAAAAATGACACAGGAAGAATTTGATGCCATTTTCAGCAAATCGGCAGTGAAGCGGGCGAGTTTGGAGCGAATCAGGAGAATAGTGGTTAGTTGATAGTGGTTAGTTGATAGTGGTTAGTGGTTAGTTTTGTGTTTTCTGATGAGCAAACTCAGCCCCACAAAAGTAAAGAACGCATTCAAAATCAACCGTTCGTGACTGAATTGATACCCATTGAACCAGACTTTAGAATTGAGGTCAAACATAAGCGTCAACACCGGAGAAGCAATTGCCACCCAGGGCACATAACGATCTCTGACCTGCTTTTTGATGAAAATACCAAACACGAAAATACCCAGGAGCGGTCCGTAAGTATAGCTTGCCAGTTTATAAACCGTATCGATAACCGATGTATTATTGAGAATATTGATGACAAAAATAACAACTGCCATTACGACAGCCATGGCAATATGCACTTTCATCCGTGTAGATAAAACCTCCTTCTCCGACTTCTTTTTAGTCGTACCTAATATATCCACCATAAACGAAGTTGTAAGTGCCGTAAGCGCAGAACCAGCTGCTGCATAGGCCGCAGAAATCAATCCGACAACAAACAGCACACTCACGATAACCGGAAAATAACCCTGAGTAGCAAGGAAAGGAAATACCTCATCTCCCTTTTCAGGCAGAACAATCTGATTATTGGCGGCATAGGTATACAACAACACACCCAACATCAGGAAAAGCAAGTTCACAAAGACTTGCAGAATACCGCCAGTAATCATGTTTTTTTGAGAATCCCGGGTATTTTTACAACTGAGCGTTTTCTGCATCAAATCCTGATCCAATCCTGTCAGTGCAATTACGGTAAAAACTCCGGCCAGAAACTGCTTGAAGAAGAATCGTTTATCATTTACATCATCGAAGAAGAAAGTCTTCGACATTTCAGTACCTGCCATGATATCCCAGATACTTCCGTCCAGATTCCGGGCTATGTAGAAAATACACAATCCGACCGTAACAATCAGACTGAATGTTTTTAGAGAGTCTGTCCATATTAAGGATTTAACACCACCCCTGAAAGTGTAAAGCCACACAATTCCCACTGTAAAAAATAAATTCAGCACGAAAGACAAGCCAAGCGGCTCGAAAACCAGCAATTGCAACACTACGCAGACAATAAACAAACGTATGGAGGCACCCAGCATTTTAGAAACAAAAAAGAACCACGCTCCTAACTTGTAAGTAGTTACGCCAAACCTATTCTCCAGATATTCATAAATCGAAACCAGATTCATGCGGTAAAACAACGGGATGAGAACAAAAGCGATGATAAGTTGCCCGACTGCAAAACCCAGCACCATTTGCAAATAAGAAAATCCACCGGTCGCTACCATTCCGGGAACAGAGACGAAGGTGACGCCTGAAATAGCAGCACCAATGGTTGCAAAGGCCACCACATACCATGGAGATTTCCGGTTTCCGGTAAAAAAACCGGCATTATCAGCCTTTCGTCCGGAGATGTAAGAAACGCCAAAAAGCACAGCGAAATAGAGAAGAATGATGAGAAGAATGAATGTTGGAGACATGGGCAATTACAATTTACGATTTACATTGAACGATTTACTCAGAGTATAGCAGGTATTTTTTTCTTTGTTGCTTAAACTTTTCCACATCACCTTTCCACATCGCTTTGATTTCATCAGCATCTTTGCCTTGCAGGATCATTTTGCGAACATAATCAACGCCGATTAGTTTTTCAAAAAACGGTCTGAAAAAATACTGATCCATATTCAGGTTACGGTATGCTTCAATCAGATAAGTCAAATCTATCCCTTTTTTCCAAATTTCTTCATCGACAAGACCGGAAAGATTCACACCATAGCACAACCTGTCCTTTTGTGGCGGATTGACAGCTGATTTCATACTACGCGGCGTAAAGGTAAAATCATAACCAAGCATGTTCGGATGACCGTATATCTGAAACGGTAAATCCGTTCCGCGCCCCAGACTGACCGGTGTTGCTTCAAAATAACAAATGGAAGGATACAAATAAACAGCGGTCATATTCGGCAGATTGGGCGACGGAGGAACAAGAAGCCGATACAATGTTTGATGCGTATAATTCAGACAGGGAATCACAATTAGCTTGCACACACGTTTTTTAGGTAGCCATTTCTCACCATTGACCATTTGGGCAAGCTCCCCGAGGGTCATGCCATGCACCACCGGAATGGGCAACCAACCAACACCTGATTTATGCTTCATATCGAGGATAGGTCCATCCACATAATGTCCGTTCGGATTGGGGCGATCCAGTACGACCATCGGTTTCCGGCTTTCGGCACAGGCATCCATCAGCCTGACCATCGAAATATAATAAGTATAATACCGCAACCCAACATCCTGTATATCAACAATAAGAACATCAAACTTACGCATACTCTCTTTAGATGGCTTACCAGCATCCCCATCGTAAAGAGAAAGAATGGGTACTCCGGTTTTTTCATCAACCGAGCTGGCAACATGATCACCGGCACCGGCATCCCCCCTGAAACCATGTTCGGGAGAGAATACGGCTGTGACATTTACTTTATTTTCGATTAAGACATCAAGCGTATGTTTATCTCCAACCATACCTGTATGATTAGAAAATAGAGCAACCCGCTTACCATGCAAAAGCGGCAAATAAGCATCAGTTCTGGCAGCTCCAACGACAACCGAAGATTCCTGAGCCTGTAAAACGACAACAAGGCTAATGAGGAATAAAGAGATAAAGGGTGTTTTTTTCATGATGTTTAAAAAAAATAGATCAATTAAAACAATAAAGAATCAATATTTAACCATATAAGACACATGAGTCCACGTAAGCTCAAATAAACAAGCTTTATTCAGTTGACAAAAGTAGAAAATTAAATCAAAAAACAACAATTTGTTATACGACCTTGAAATGAGTTAAACAACTACAATATTTGCCCTTTTTTTCAGTGTTTTAGTTGTTTTTTCGACGTAATTTTGCTATTTTTGCAACGTTAAAAAACCACAATATAAATTTTCAAATCAAAAATTGAATAAAAACTTTAAAATAAGTATTAAAATAACAACACGATGGAAAACATAACAGAATCCCCGTCACGCTTTGCACATTTGGATAAAATGAGCGTTAATGAACTTTTAACCGGCATCAACGAGGAAGATGCCAAAATTCATTTGGCCATCCAAAAAGTCATACCGCAAATCGAACAACTAATTGACAAAATATTAGAAAGAATGCCCCTTGGCGGTCGCGTTTTCTACATCGGAGCCGGCACGAGTGGTCGTCTGGGCGTACTTGATGCCTCGGAAATTCCTCCCACTTTTGGTGTTACACCCGGCATCATCATTGGCTTGATTGCAGGAGGAGACAAGGCATTGCGGAGTGCAGTTGAAGCGGCGGAAGACAACACCGAACAAGCATGGAAAGACCTGGAAGCATTTCAGATTAACAAAACAGACACCCTGATTGGCATCGCAGCTTCGGGAACAACACCTTATGTCATCGGAGGCATAAAAAAAGCACGGGAAGAAGGTTTGCTGACAGGTTGCATCACCTGCAACCCGGGATCGCCTTTGGCTTTGGCTGCCGAGTACCCGATTGAAGCGGTGGTAGGACCGGAATTTGTGACCGGAAGCACCCGCCTGAAAGCCGGATCGGCACAGAAGTTAATTCTGAACATGATATCAACGACCCTGATGATCAAAATGGGACGTGTGAAAGGCAATAAAATGGTTAACATGCAGCTTACTAACAAGAAACTGGTAGAAAGAGGTACCCGCATGATAGTCGAGGAACTTGGTCTGCCGAAAGAGGAAGCCAGGGAATTGCTATTGAAATATGGGTCTGTGAAAAAGGTGTTGGATGCGTATAAATAGTGGTTGGTGAATAGTGGTTAGTGGTTAGTGGTTAATGGTTAGTGGTTAATTAAAAAAACATGAAGAACACATTTTTAACATCTATACTTATGGTTTTGCTCATGGGATGTAATACTGTTAAAACTCCTGTTTCCATCACATGGAAAATGGGACAAAACGGCATTGAACCGGGCATCATGGAAAGTACTTTCCACATCACGAACACAGGCACAAAAACGCTGAAAAACAACTGGGATATCTACTACACGATTATGACAGTTGTCCCTATTAACGAAGAAAACGCTCCACTCAAACTGGAACGCATCGTAGGAAGTTTTCAGAAGATGAGTCCGACTGAACATTTTCAAACCCTAAAGCCGGGTGACACCTTACACTTTACCTGTCGCCACAAAGGCAGCGTTGTACGCGAAGCACGCGGTCCGGAAGCCGCCTACCTTGTTTTTAAAGATAAAAATGGCAAAGAAAAAGAACCTATCAGCATTCCGGTCACTGTCGAACCTTTTACCAAAGCGGAACAGTACAAACGTCCGGGAAAGGATTTGCCCTATGCGGATGGCGCTTATCTGTATGAACAAAATGCTTTTTTCAGCGAAAAAATTAAGCCGGAGCTCACCGACATCTTCCCTACTGTTAAACAAAAAGATAAAAAACCAGGGAAAGCTATATTCTCAACGAACATCAAGCTGAAATGGGACAAAGCATTTGAGAATGAGGCTAATTTACTTAAAAACACTTTATCAAACACATTTAACTGTACTTTTTCTGAACAAGGAGAAACGGTAGTCGAATTAAAGAAATTACCGGAAGATCATCCGCAGGAGTATTATGAAATAAGCATGCAGGACAAGCATTTTGTGCTTGCAGGCAGTACTACTCACGGGATTTTCAATGCTTGTCAGACCCTGACCAACCTACTGGGGAATACAGGCAAACTACCGGCTGAGTTTGACAACATGCACATAACCGATTATCCGGATGCGGATTACAGGGGCGTAATGCTGGATGTTTCGCGCAATTTCACAAAAAAACATCATATTTACAAATTGATTGATTATTTGTCGGCCTACAAAATCAACGTGCTACACATGCACCTGACCGACGACGAAGGTTGGCGCATCGAAATTCCGGGATTAGAAGAACTGACCGAAGTGGGATCACGCAGGGGACACACGACCGATGAATCCACCTGCCTATACCCCATGTACGGATGGGGTTGGAATGCAAACGACACGGCAAGTCTGGCCAACGGGTTTTACACACGACAGGATTTTATCGACATCTTACAATATGCCGCCAAACGCCACGTCCGTATTATTCCGGAAGTGGATATCCCCGGACATTCGCGCGCTGCAATCAAGGCCATGAATGCCCGTTACCACAAATACATCAATACTGATAAAGTCAAAGCTGAAGAATACCTCCTGATTGATTTTGCAGACACCTCGAAATACGTTTCTGCACAGCATTATACCGACAATGTGATTAACGTTGCCATGCCCTCATCCTATCGTTTCATCGAAAAAGTAATCGATGAAATTCACAAAATGTATCGCGATGCCGGACTCAGCCTGGACATTTTTCACATCGGTGGAGATGAAGTACCAAAAGGTGCGTGGGAAGGTTCTGCAATTTCCCGCCGGTTTATGGAGGAAAAAGGCATGACAGAAATTCGTGAATTGAAAGATTATTTCCTGGAACAAGTCATCCCGATGCTTGCATCCAGGGATATTCAAACAGCCGGCTGGGAAGAGGTCGCCATGAAACCCGGTCATACCGCGAACGAACGCTTTAAAGACAGCAATATACTCAGCTACACCTGGAACACGGTTCCCGATTGGGGTGGCGATGAAATCACCTATAAATTAGCCAATGCCGGCTATCCGGTTATCCTTTGCAATGTCTCCAACTTCTATTTTGACTTGCTGTATTGCAACCATCAGCAGGAAGATGGATTGAACTGGGGCGGCTACGTGAATGAATACAATTCTTTCGATATGCTGCCTTATGACATCTACAAATCGGTCAGACGCAACCGGACGGGCGACCCGGTCGACATTTTCAACATCCACAAAAACAAAGTTCCGCTGAAGAAAGAAGCACGTAATCAGATTAAAGGTTTGCAGGGACAACTGTGGTCGGAAACCATCCGCAGCTTCGATCAGATTGGTTATTACTTATTTCCGAAGATGTTCGGACTGATAGAAAGGGCATGGAACACCCAACCGGCATGGTCGCTGGAAAATAACAACCTGATGTACGAAAAGGCCCTCCTCAGATACAATGCGCAAATTGCATTCCTCGAACTGCCCCGATTAGCAGCCAAAGGCATCGATTTCAGGGTAGCACCTCCGGGAATCATCGTGAAAGATGGTTTCTTATATGCCAATGGAACAATTCCGGAAGCCGAAATACGTTATACAACTGATGGTAGTGAACCGACAACCGAATCGATTCTTTGGACTGAACCAGTTGCCAGTGAGGCCAAAACCCTGAAAGCGAAAACTTTCTACTTAGGAAAATCAAGTATCACCATCACGCAAAAATACGATTAAATCAACCACTTAATAACATGCAAACACCAACCATAGAAGTCGGGATATTATCCGCCGAAACCATCCGTTTCAAACTGAATGGCACTTTCTTACAAACTGATACCGGAGTCACTTTTTCCAACCAGGATGGAGAAGTCAGTGTTACTGATGAGAATACATTTACCTTGCATATTGATGGAAAAAGATACACATACAACGATGCCGTAGTTTTCGAGCCCAACAAGGAAGATGTCGATGATTTTGATTTATACGATGTGATTATCGGCGTACAGTTTCATTGGGAAAGAGCAGAAAATCAGCGATTCAGGGGAAAATTAAAGTTCTATGCCGATAAAGGAAAGCTCACAGCAGTCAATATTCTTTCGCTCGAAGAATACCTGCTCAGCGTGATTTCTTCGGAAATGAGTTCAACCTCTTCAGATGAACTACTGAAAGCGCATGCCGTTATTTCACGGAGCTGGCTGATTGCTCAACTCGAAAAAAGCAAAGAAGTGAAAAGTGCCGGATATACGCCCATCATCAAAAACGAAGATGGCTACATCCGATGGTATGACCGCGAAGACCACGACCGTTTTAATGTATGCGCCGATGACCACTGCCAGCGTTATCAGGGCATCACCATGGTTTCGTCGGAACAGGTTTACAAGGCATTGCAAATCACCCGAGGCGAAGTACTGACACACAACAACAAAGTCTGCGATGCCCGATTTTACAAATGTTGCGGGGGTGTCACCGAACTTTTCGAGAATGTATGGGAGCCGGTGCATCATCCATATCTGGTAAAGGTAATCGACAATCCCGAAGCACCTGTAGGCTACGAGATGGATTTAAGCATCGAAGAAAATGCAGCAAGATGGATATTAACCAAGCCCGAAGCATTTTGCAACACCGATGACAAAGTCATTTTATCCCAGATGCTGAACAACTACGACCAGGAAACCCCCGATTTTTACCGCTGGGAAACCAAACTTACACAAGCAGAAATCAAGGAGTTACTTTTCAATAAAGTCGGTATTGATGTAGGGGATGTACTTGATTTAATTCCTCTTGAAAGAGGTGTTTCAGGCAGAATCATCCGCTTGAAAATTGTCGGAAGTAAAAGCAGCATTACCATCGGTAAAGAATTAGAAATACGCAAAGCCCTGTCGAAATCACATCTATACAGTTCGGCCTTTGTTGTAGGTAAGAAAATTACTGCTGAAACAGGGAAAATTATACCGGATGTATTTGTGTTGAAAGGAGCCGGATGGGGTCACGGAGTCGGTTTGTGTCAGATTGGCGCAGCGGTGATGAGCACGAAAGGTTATACTTATCAGGAAATTCTGACACATTATTTTCCTTCTTCAACACTGGAAAAGATATACTAAAAAATCAGACAGGATAAACAGAATATTTATACATGTTTATCCTGTTCAAAAAACACACCCATGAAACAATTTCTCTTCATCCTGATATTACTTCTCGGATTGCCGGTTTTCGGACAAAACTGCAAATGTGATTCAATTGGATCCCTGAGAATAGACAGACACCAGTTGCGATATGCTGATGAAGCTATTAATCAGGCTATAACAGACAAAGAAATACCGGGAGCCGTGCTGGCAGTCGTACATCAAAGCAACATCGTGTATCTCAAAGCTTACGGAAACAAAAGTGTATATCCGGATACCATTCCGATGCGAACCAATACTGTTTTCGACGTGGCATCGTTAACAAAATCGGTTTCTACAGCAACATCAGTAATGATATTAACCGAAAGAGGAAAAATCAGACTGAATGATCCGGTTTCAATGTATATTCCTGAATTTAAAGATGATATTCAGATTATGCATTTACTCACACACACGTCAGGGTTACCTTCTTATGCACCTGTTGAATTATTGGAAAAGAAACTTGCCGACAACCCGAATGTATTAATCCAGCACATTGCATCAGTAAAGAGAAACGCAAAGCCGGGTGAAGAATTCAAATACAGTTGTCTGAACTTCATCACATTACAACATATCATAGAAAAAATCAGCGGTCAAAGTTTACGTGATTTTGCAAATGAGAACATCTTTAAGGTGTTGGGCATGAGAAACACAGACTATATACCCGAGGATGTCAAAATAAAACACATCGCCCCAACGGAAAAACAACCGGACAATCAGGTTTTACTGGGAACTGCCCACGACCCGATGGCACGTATTTTAAAACAAGGCATATCAGGTAATGCTGGCTTGTTTTCGGATGCGAGAGACCTGGCACAATTTGCAGCCATGCTGCTTAATAATGGTACGCATCATGGAAGACAGGTACTGAGTCCGCTTACAGTAAGAGCCATGACCACTGTACCATCGGGCATTTCAGCATTTGGCCGTACCCTTGGCTGGGACATGTATTCATCGTATGCCTCCAACCAGGGCGACCTGCTCGGACCGAACACTTACGGACATACGGGCTACACGGGCACTTCGATTGTTATCGATCCGGATCACAAAATCGCGGTTATCCTGCTGACCAACCGGGTGCATCCTGACGATAAAGGTTCTGTGTCGCGATTGCGGGCATTGGTTGCCAACGCGGTTGCAGGGGCGGTGAGAATGTAATTAGCGGAAAACGGAAAGCGGAAAGCGAATACCAGAAAACGTTGTTGAGACAGGGCATGTCTAGTCCTGAAATAAGTTTACAAAAAAGTAAACAAAAATCAGGATTATGCGAAGAAAAGTAAACAGATTAACGGACGAGTTAAAATTGCAGGTAGTTTTAGAGTATATCAACACAGATGTGAGT